>CAVFND010000114.1:0-5600 GCA_963623615.1 Oscillibacter sp. ER4
GGATTCGGAGGGTCACCGCATGACCGTCACCGGCACCGTGCCCGAGGCGGCGCGCAGCCGCGCTATCGCCGCGGAAGAGGTCGAAAGCCGCTTGCGCAAGACCGGCGGCACGGCGTTCTCGGTGGCGCAGTGCAGCGTCGCACTCGACGGCGGCCTCGCCGTCAGCGCGGGCGCGCTCAACGCCCTTCGCCGCGAAGCGCTCGCGCAGATGGAAGCGCAGCGCACCGCCGTGCCCGAGCGCCGCGTGTTCGACTTTGTCCCGCCAACGACGGTCAAAAACAGCGCGGACAAGCCGCTTTTGACGATCTCCATCCACAGGACGGAGCATCTGAGCGAAGAGCTTGTCGCTCTCTCTCCCGCGCGGGTGTATGTGCCTGTCGAGCTGCTGCCGCAGCTCGACCTTTCGCCGTATCTCGGCAGGACCGAGTTTTTCGCCGTCCTGCCGCGCATTTACCGCACGCAGGACGAGGCCATTCTGCGCGCGCTGCTCGAGGACGCCGCCAAGAAGGGCGTCACCGGCGTGTCGATTGGCAACCTCGGTCACCTGCCGCTTGTGCGCGGGCTTGGTTTGACGCTGCACGGCGGCTGGCCGCTGAACCTCTACAACTCCGCCGCGCTCGCTTTCTGGAAAGAAGAAGGTCTTTCGAGCGCATGCGTCTCGTTCGAGCTGCGCGATGCGCAGCTCCGCGATTTGAGCAAGTGTCTCCCGTGCGAGGGCATCGTCTATGGCCGCCTTCCCCTTATGATCACGGAAAACTGCCTGAATGCGAACGCGTTCGGCTGTCGATACTTTCATGAGCGCCCCGCATCCATTCCCTGCGGCGGCGCGTGTGCGACAGCCCCCGAGCTCACTGACCGGCGCGGCGAGCACTTCCCCGTGCTGCGCGCGTGGGGCTGCCGCAGCGAGATCGAGAACGGCAAAATTCTCTATCTCGCGGACAAGGCAAAGGACTGGCAGTCGCTCGGACTGCGCTTTGCGCAGCTCCGCTTCACGACTGAGAGCGCTGAGGAGTGCGTCCGCATGCTGCGCGCGTATCAGGGCGAACAGGTCGAAGCGCCGGAGAATATCACCCGCGGTCTCTTCTACCGCGGCGCAGAATAAATCCGATTTGTAATAATTCTTATTGATTCTACATTCCATTATCAATTTGTGAGGCATATCATGGCAATCGTTTTGGCATCCCAGTCCCCGCGCCGTCAGGAGCTTTTACAGCGCATCGGCGTGGAGGACTTCAAAACGCTCTCGCTCGACATTGACGAGAGCTATCCTGCCGGTCTTTCTCCCGAGGACACGGTGCGCTACATTGCAAAGAAGAAGTGCGACGCTGCCGCCGCGCTCTGTGCGCCCGACGATCTCATCATCACGGCGGACACGATGGTCTTCCTCGACAACGACCGCCTCGGCAAGCCGCACGACGAGGACGACGCGTTCCGCATGCTGCGCGAGCTCGCCGGCCGCGGACACACGGTCTGCACCGGCGTGAGCGTCCGCCGCGGGGAGACGAGCGAGCTTTTTGCCGTGTCCACGCGCGTCTTCTTCCGTCCGGCGACGGACGACGAGATTCGCGCCTACATCAAGACCGGCGAGCCGATGGACAAGGCCGGCGCCTACGGCGTGCAGAGCCGCGGCGCGCTTTTTGTCGAGCGCATCGACGGCGATTTTTTCAACGTCATGGGCCTTCCCGTCGAGCAGCTCGGCCTCGTTCTCGCGCGCTTTGGCGTCAAGCTCCTGTAACCTCTCCCCTGCCCTACGATGAAAGGAGGGTAAGCCTTGAAAGAATTTTTCCGCCGCCACGGGCTGCGCATTTTAGCCATCGCCGCGGCGGTCGCCGTGGCATTGAGCCTTTTGACCTACTTTTCCTCCACGTCCTCGGTGTTGGAAAACATCGCGGGCGTGCTGACGTATCCGTTCCGCGCCGCCGCCACCGCCGTGAGCGACTGGACCGCCGACAAGCGCCAGTATTACGAGGACACGACGGCGCTCAAGGAGGAAAACGCGGCGCTTAAAAAAGAGGTCGCGGACCTTCGCGCCCAGCAGCGCCAGGCGCAGGCCGACAGCGAGGAAAATAAACTCTTGCGCGAGCTTTTGAAGCTCCAGCAGCAGCGGCGCGACTTCACATTCGTCTCCACCGCTGTCCTCGCCCACAGCGAGAGCAGCTGGACCTCGTCGCTGTCTCTCAACCACGGCACCGATCAGGACATCGCCGTGGGCGACTGCGTCATCAGCGCCGAGGGCTACCTCGTCGGCGTCATTTCCGAGGTCGGCCTCAACTGGTCGACGGTGCTGACCGTCATCGACACGGACACCGAGCTCGGCGCACGCATCTTCCGCACCGGCGAGGTCGCCGTAGCGGAGGGCGACTTTTCCCTGATGGGGCAGGGCAAATTAAAGCTCTCGTACCTCACGTCGGACGACGAGGTGCTCATCGGCGACCAGATCGTCACCTCGGGCCTTGGCGGGTACTACCCGAGCGGCCTCGTCATCGGCTCGGTCGAATCGCTCCAGACCGGCGACGACGGCCTTGCCCGCTACGCGGTCCTCGCCCCCATGATGGACTTTGACGCCCTGACCGAGGTGTTCGTCATCACGGACTATGACATTGTCGACTGAGGGAGGCGCGCATGAATCTCACCCAAACCACCGCCCTCAAGTGGACGTTCTACGCGCTCGCCGCGGCGGCGCTGCTCTTTCTGCGGCGGCTCTTTCTCGGGTCGATGACGTTTTTCGGCGTCATTCCCTTTCTGCCGCCTGTGATCCTGGCGGTCATGGCATCGTTTGAGCTGCCGCGCTCAGCCGTCATCGCGGGCATCGTCTTCGGTGCGCTGTGCGACCTTGTGATCCCCGCGCCGTTCGCCTGCCTCTATACCATCGCGTTCACGCTTGCGGCGCTGCTCATCTCGACCGTTGTCAGCAATCTATTGCAGCAGGGCTTTGCCCGCGCGCTGCTCTCGACCGTGCTGGCCTTTCTGCTCGTTGACCTTTTGCAGGCATTTGCGCTGCTGCCGCGCAGCGGCTCGACGGCCATCGTGCCGATGCTCTCTCTCTTCGCGCGCGAAACCGCGCTCTCGTGCCTGCTGCTTGTGCCGGTCTATCCGACGCTGCGCGCTATCCGCCGCACCTTCCCCGACTGATTCCCCCATTTTCCCCCAAGCCTCAACGAAAGGAGGCCGCTATGGATTCCAAACGCTTTAACCGCCGCCTGATCGCGCTCGGCGCGGCGATGTTTCTCTGCGCGCTCGTGTTCGTCGTCACGCTGTTCGACGCGCAGATCGTCAACGGCGACGATTACCTCGCCCAGTCCATCCGCACGAACGCCAAATCCGAGACCGTCAAGGCCTCGCGCGGCGTCATCACCGACCGCAACGGCAAGGTGCTCGTGTCGAATCGCGCCGTCTACACGCTGGATTTCGATTCCTCGCTCGTCAAGTCGGACGAACTCAACGACGCGCTGCTGCGCGTCATCGAACTGATGAACGCGCAGGGCGTTGAGATCAAGGACTCGCTGCCGCTCGCCAAGACCTCGCCCTACGCCTACGACACCGCGAACGGCAGCGCGAAAACGCTCGTCAAATACCTCGTCTCGCTCAAGTGGATGAACGAAAACAACGTCGGCGACGACGGCCTTCCCACCACGCTGACGGGCTCTGCACTGTATTTGAAGCTGCGCAGCGAATACGAGATCGACGAAACGCTCCCCAATGCCACGGTGCGCACGCTCATCGGACTGCGCTACTCCCTCGCCGTCGCCAAGATGAACGGCTCTACGTCGTTTGAATTTGCGAGCGACGTGGATGTTTCGCTCATTTCCCTCGTCAAGGACGGCGACTATGCCGGCGTGCAGGTGGACACCTCGTCCGTGCGCGTCTACGAGACCGACTACGCCGCCCACGTCCTCGGCTACACCGGCAGCATTCAGGACTGGGACGATTATAAGGATAAAGACGGCTACACGCTCGCGAGCATCGTCGGTATCTCCGGCGTGGAGGCTGCGTTTGAAGACTATCTCCACGGCAGCGACGGCAAGCGCCTCGTCACGCTCAACGAATCCGGCAAGATCACCGGCGAACTCTACTCTGTCGAGCCGAAGCCCGGCTCTACCGTGGCGCTGACGATCGACATCGATTTTCAGGCACAGGTGGAGGAGGCGCTCAAAAACACCGTCTCTTCCATGACAAAATCCGACGGCATCGACCGCGGCGCGGCGGTTGCCGTTGTGCAGGTCGGCACGGGCGACGTGCTGGCGCTGGCGTCGTATCCGACCTATTCCCTCTCGACGTTCCGCCAGGACCTCGCCGAGCTCTCTACCGACCCCTTGCAGCCGATGTGGAACCGCGCCACGCAGGGCAAATACGCCCCCGGCTCAACCTTAAAGCCCCTGACGGCCATCGCCGCGCTCGAATCCGGCGCGACGACCGTGCGCGAAAAGATCTACGACTCCGGCAAGTGGACGTACCCCGGCTACTCCGCGAGCTACACCTACTGCTGGAAGCGCAGCGGCCACGGGTCTCTCAACGTCCGCGGCGCGATCATGAACTCCTGCAACTATTTCTTCGCCGAAATGGGCTACCGCATGGGCATGGACACGCTGCGCGAGTATTACGCCAAATTCGGCCTCGGCGCGTCGACCGGCATTGAGATCGGCGACACCGCGGGCCGCCTCCCCTCGCAGAACGAGGGCGAAAACCTTGCCCCGTGGGCGGCGTTCGGTCAGGCGAACCAGGAATACTCCCCGCTCCAGCTCGCAAACTACATCGCGACGCTCTGCGGCGGCGGTGACCGCTACGCCACGCACCTTTTGAAAAACGTCCGCTCCAGCGGCTCCGGCGCGCTCGAATACGTCTACGACGCCGAACCGGTCGAGACGGTCGAAATGAGCAGCGAAAACCTCTCCGCTGTCCTCGCCGGTATGCACGATCTCGCGACTGACGGCGCGGTGTCGCAGTATTTTAAGGACTGTATCGTCGACGCCGCGGCCAAGACCGGTACGATCCAGACCGGCGACACGAAGAACAACAACGGCGCGTTTGTCTGCTTCGCCCCCTACGACGATCCGCAGATCGCCGTGGCCATCGTCATCGAAAAGGGCGGCTCCGGCGCAGCGCTGGCCTCCACCGCTGTGCAGGTGCTCAACGCCTACTTCTCCAACACGTCCGCGTCCTCCGCGATCACGGGCGAAAATACACTGCTGGGTTAAGCGCGCCATTTCGGCGCGCTTTTGCCTGTTTCAGCCGCTTTATGCGGCAGAAAGGAATGTGTTATGTCAACTAAATGGTTCGATCCGCGCGACCTTCTCTTCAAGTCTCCCTTCGGCGCGGTGTCCTGCGGCGCCGCCGTCTCATTCTGCTTCCGCCCCGAGCGCGGCGCGGCGGTCACGCGCTGCGAGTTGCTCGCCCACGGCGAATTTGCCGACCTGTGGACGACGGTGGAGCTTACTCCCGCGCAGGAGGATGGACACGTCGTCTATCGCGGCGTTTTCACCGCACCCGATGATGTGGAGCTCATCTGGTACCACTTCCGCCTCTCATGGGCGGACGGCGGCACGAGCTGCTACGGCAAAAACGGCCTCTGCGCGTGGGACGCGGTCACGCCCTGGCAGCTC
>CAVFND010000115.1:0-5508 GCA_963623615.1 Oscillibacter sp. ER4
GACTTGCTCACCGTGATTTCCGCCGCGGAAAGGTACCCGTCCAGCAGCGTCAGCTGCTCTTCCGTCACGTTCGCCAGCACCTCTAACTGCGCGTCGGCGTCGCCGATGCGCACGCCCGCCGCGACCGCGACGGGAAGGCCTTTGCGCCCGCCGGTGTGCGGCACGATGACGCTCTTGACATTTTTGATGATGTTGCCGCTCACGGTCAACTCAATGCGCTCAGGCAGTTTGCCGAGCGTTTGGCTTGCAAGCGCGCCCGCGTAGGCGACCGCGATCGGCTCGGTGCAGCCCATCGCGGGCACGAGCTCTTCGCGCAGGATCTGAACGTAGGTCTCATACAGTGCAGTATTCATTTTGTTCTCCCATCTCTTATCGCGGGCGCGGTCTCTCCTCCGCTTATACCCGCTCTCTCTTTGTCCATTGTATCGGAGATGCGGTCACAATGCAATGGACTTTCCACGTTTCGCGCACAAAAAGGCGATATCCGGTCGGATATCGCCTTTTTGATGCGATTTCGCTCTTACAGGCCGTAAATTTCGCCGTACTTTTCCTCAAGGTACTGCGTGTAGACCGTCGGGTCGAACTTTTCGCCGAGCGCCTGCTCTAAGAGCGCGCCGGGCTTTTTGAGGCAGCCGTACTGCCAGATATGCTCACGGTTCCATGCGTTGATAGGCGCAAAATTGCCGGTCTTGAGGCATTTTTCGACATCGACCGTTTCCTTCATCTTGCGCAGCAGCTGCGCGCCGTAGGCGCTGCCGAGCGCGTAGGACGGGAAGTAACCGATGCTGCCGCCCGACCAGTGGCTGTCCTGCAAGACGCCGTGCTTGTCGTCCGGCACGTCGACGCCGAGGTATTCCTTGTAAAGGCGGTTCCACTCGCCCGGCAGGTCGTGCACTTTGAGCTCGCCGTGCATCACGCGCTTTTCAAGCTCGTAGCGCACCATGACGTGCAGGCTGTACGTGACCTCGTCGGCCTCGGTGCGGATGAGGGACGGCTCGGCCTTGTTGATGGCGCGGTAAAATTCCTCTGCCGTGTGGCCGCTCAGCTCAGGGAACAGCTCGCAGAGCTTCGGGAACACGAAGCCCGTGAAGGCGCGGGAGCGGCCGAGCAGGTTTTCATAAAAGCGGCTCTGGCTCTCGTGGATGCCCATGGAGACGCCGCCGTCGAGCACCGTGTAGGCCAAATCGTCCGCGCTGCCCGTGTCGTAGAGCGCGTGGCCGCCCTCGTGGATGACAGAGAACATCGAGGAGGCAAAATTCTCCTCCAAATAGTGCGTCGTGATGCGCTCGTCGAAATGCGAGCCGAGCGACGTCGTGAACGGATGCTCAGTCGTAGACAAACCGACATGATCGAGGTCAAGGCTCATCGTGCGCATCAGGTAGTCGGAAAGCTGCGCCTGCTTCTCCTCAGGGAAGCTGCCCCAAAGCATCGCATCGTCGATCCGCGGCTTTTCCTTGATCTTCTTGAGAAGCGGCACGATGTGCTCGCGCAGCGTCGCGAAGAACTCGTCGCACTGCGCCATCGTGAGGCCGTCTTCATACTCGCTGAGCCAGTAGTCGTAGGGGTCCTTTTCCGGCGCGCAGTAGTGCGCAAAGCGGATGTTGGTCTCGAAAATTTTCTCGAGCACGGGCTCGAAGAGGGCAAAATCGCTCGTCTCCTTCGCGCGGTGCCAGACGTCGTCGGCCTCGACCAAAAGCTGCTGATAGGCGACGTACTCGTCCATCGGGATCTTCTGCATGCTGCGGATGTCCTTGATGAGCAGGAACACCATGCGCCGCTGCTTTTCGTCGAGCTCCGACTTGTGCGCGTCGAGGAATTCAAGCAGCGCGGCGGTCTCTCCGCCGGTCGTGAGCTTGTAGTGCTCCTCGCTCAAGATGCTCATGGTCTGGCCGCGGTTCGCCGCCGTGCCCTTGGGCGCGGTGGTCGCGCCGTCGTAAAAGAGCAGGCCCATGGCGTGGCCATAGGCCGCGAGCTTCATCTGCAAAGCCATCAGGGACTGGATCGCTTCATCGAGAGTCATGATGATCTCCTCACTTTCTCTTTTTCTGTAAAATATCATAGCATGATTGAATGGGATTGTGCAAGGACAATCGGCCTGTTTTCGCGCCCGTGGGGCGCGGGGGGGTGCAGCCTGAAAGGGCTGCTGCTTTGGTTCCCCGTAGGGGGAAGGAATTTGCAGCGCCGCAGGCGCTGCTCCTTGTTCCCGCGCTCGCGCGGGAGGGGAAGCGGCGTGCGCGCCGCGACACCAAAGGGGGTATTCTCTTTTCGAAGAGAATACCCCCTTTGAATCCCCCAGAGAAAGACGAGGGGAGTTCCCCTCGACCCCCGACATTGGCAGTCGAGCGCTTGAATGACTGCACGCGCTGCGCAGTGTAGGTGCGGTGTACATGGCTTCGCCATGAATCCCTACGTTTCGTGACAGCTCTCAACCGCGCCTTACTACCGTGAGGCGCGTGTGACGTTACCTCGGCGGCAGACTGCTTACCGAATGCGGCATTGCTGCGCTCGCCGCATTGAGTAGTGCCCCGTTAGACGGGAATTACTGCGCACTTCTACAAGATGGGCAGAGCGGCAGCGGATAATAGAAGCAAACCAAATCGTATAGCAATGCTAATGCGGCAACGCCGCGCGCAAGCATTCCCATTCCGGAGGCATAAAGATGGTTCAAGCCCCAGGCTGCCAATCTAAACCTTTCTCTTGGGGTTCCAAAGGGGATATTCTCTTTCGCGAAAGAGAATATCCCCTTTGACTCTGCCGCCCGCAGGCGGCATGTCCCCTCCGCGCCGTGCGCGGGGAAATCTGCTGCTTTGCGCGGACAAAAAGAAAAGCACCACAACTTTCGTTGTGATGCTTTTTGGAGCGGGCGACGAGGCTCGAACTCGCTACCTCCACCTTGGCAAGGTGGCGCTCTACCAGATGAGCTACGCCCGCGGAACAAGGTGTACTATACCAGACATTTTTCGATTTGTCAAGCATAGATTTTATGATTTGGTTGCAAAATGTTTGGGGCTGTGATACACTTGCTCGGTAAATCGTATTTTTCAGGAGGCAGTCATGGCCACTTTACAGGAAGAGATCTCCCGCCGCCGGACGTTTGCGATCATTTCGCACCCGGACGCCGGTAAAACCACGCTGACGGAAAAGTTTCTGCTTTACGGCGGAGCGATCGCTCAGGCGGGCGAGGTCAAAGGCAAGCGCGAGCGCGCGGCAAAGTCCGACTGGATGGAGATTGAAAAGCAGCGCGGCATTTCGGTCACGTCGTCGGTCATGCAGTTCCAGCACGGCGGCTACTGCATCAACATCCTCGACACGCCGGGACATCAGGACTTCTCGGAGGACACGTACCGCACGCTGATGGCCGCGGACAGCGCCGTCATGGTCATCGACGGCGCGAAGGGCGTCGAGCCGCAGACGCGCAAGCTCTTCAAGGTCTGCGCCCTGCGCAATATTCCCATCTTTACCTTTATCAATAAGATGGACCGCGAGACGCGCGACCCGCTCGAGCTCTGCGAGGAGGTCGAGCGCGAGCTCGGCATCGACACCTATCCCGTCAACTGGCCCATCGGCTGCGGCAAGGAGTTTTTCGGCGTGTACGACCGCGGCAAGCGCTGCATCCTGCACTTCACCGACGCGGGCCACGCCAAAAAGGCGGGCATCACGGAAATCGAGCTCGACGATCCCGCGCTCGTCGGCCTGATCGGTCAGACCCGCCGCGATACGCTCGCCGAAGAGGTCGAGCTGCTCGGCGCGGGTCGTGATTTTGACCTGGACGCCGTGCGCCGCGGCAAGCTCTCCCCCGTGTTCTTCGGCAGCGCGCTGACCAACTTCGGCGTCGAGCCGTTTCTGAACGCGTTTCTGGAGATGACCACGCCGCCGCTGCCGCGCGTGAGCGACGCGGGCGAGGTGGACGTCTACTCCCCCGAATTCTCCGCCTTTGTCTTCAAAATTCAGGCCAACATGAACAAGGCCCACCGCGACCGCCTCGCGTTCATGCGCATCTGCTCGGGCAAGTTCGAGCGCGACACGGAGTATTACCACGTCCAGTCCGGCCGCAAGATGCGCCTTTCCCAGCCGCAGACGATGATGGCCGCCGAGCGCGAGATCGTCGACGAGGCTTACGCGGGCGACATCATCGGCGTGTTCGACCCCGGTATCTTCTCCATCGGCGACACGATCACTGCCCCCGGCAGGAAGTTCCGCTTCTCCGGCATCCCGACGTTCGAGCCCGAGCACTTCATGCTCGTCTCGCCCAAGGACACGATGAAGCGCAAGCAGTTCGTCAAGGGCGTGGAGCAGATCGCGCAGGAGGGCGCCATCCAGATCTTCAAAATTCCTGACAGCGGCTTTGAGGACGTGGTCGTCGGCGTGGTCGGCACGCTGCAGTTCGACGTGTTCGAGTACCGCATGAAAAACGAGTACGGCGTCGACCTGCGCATGAGCGGCCTCCCCTACGAGCACCTGCGCCTGATCCGCGAGTGCCCGTGCGGCGTGAAGGACCTGATGCTCTGCTCCGGCTCCCGCGTGCTCGAGGACTTCAAGGGCCGCAAGCTCATCGCCTTCGGCGGCGAGTGGAGCGTGGGCTTCCTGACAAAGCACAACGAGGGTCTCGTCCTCGACGACTGGCTCAGCGTGTGATCTTGTTGAAAACAGCAAAAAATGTCAAAAGAAGCGCGGTTTCCGCGCTCCTTAATATTCGTCGAAACATGGCGGCAAGGTATTTCTTGCCGCCGTGTTTTTCTGTGCGGTATTAGTTCTGCTAAAGGCTTATATATTTTTCGAAAAGTGCCTTGCATTTTTGGGCAAATCTGGTATACTGTCCGTAAGCATCAATCTTTGGTATATCCAAAACATATCTGTACGGCTCGCAGGAGAACAACTGTACCGGTAAAGGCACAGCAGGCGAAAGTCTGTGTCGCAAAGCCACGGACCTAAACGGCGCTCGCGCCGCACGGCAGCCGGCTTGCCAACCGCGGAACGACTCCCCCTTCTTCGCGCCGTACGGACAAAAAGAAGGAGGATTTTTTTATGTATGAGAAGAAAGTCGGCAAGCGCCTTCTCACCTGGGTCCTGGTCCTCGTGATGACGCTGTCGCTCCTGCCGATGAGCGCGCTGGCGGATGATCCATCGCCTAACGTGAAGTACGGCACGATTGAGGATGGCAAATGGACTGAAACTTCGGGTGGTACCGGCGTAAATGACGTGACCGGCATTGAGGGTGTTGACTCCGTCAGCAAGATTGCTAAACCCACCGACAATCCCAATGAATACGACATTACCTTGACCGTTAAGATGCACGAGACGAACAAAGTCTCCACTCCGGCGGTTGCAACGGTGCTTGTCATTGACATTTCAACCTCGATGGACGACCTGATGGAACAAGGCACCCGCTTAGCGGCTGCTAAAGACGCCGCTACATCCTTTGTCAACGCCTATGCCGGCAGAACAACCGATGACGGCATTGGCCGTTATCTGTCCATCGTCACCTTTAACTATAAAGCGACGACAGAA
>CAVFND010000116.1:0-5435 GCA_963623615.1 Oscillibacter sp. ER4
AGCTCAAAATCGCGGCCTCCTGTCCGGGCAGCTCCTTGAGCGACGAGAAGTACAGGCAGTACATGACGCCCGTGTGGACAAAGCCGACGATGAGGAGATTCACCCAGCCGACGGCGTTCAGGCTGCCAAGCGTGATGCCGCTCGTCGAGAGCACATAGGGGATGAGCACGACGATGGCGGACAAAAACTGCAAGAACGTCCGGTGGATACCCTCGACCTGATGGATGGACTTGTTGAGCAGGATGACCGTCGCGTAAAACACCGCCGCGCCAAGACCGAAGAGAATGCCCTTGAGGTCGTCCGACCCGCGCGTGTCGCCGATGCCGGTGATGAGCACGAGACCGAGCGTGGACATGACAAAGCAGAGGAATTTCTTCCCCGTGAGTTTTTCATGGAAGAGAATGGGGCAGACAAGCGTGACGATGACGGGCGCAAAGTAATAGCTCAGCGTGGCGACGGAAACGCTCGTATAGCGGTAGGCCTCAAAGAGTAAGATCCAGTTCACACCCATTGCCGCGCCGGAGAGGAGCAGCAGCGGCACCTCCTTTTTGATGCGCGCAAAGGGAATATTCTGTTTGCTGACGAGCAGATACACGGCGATCAGCAGCGCGGCCAGCACGGCGCGGTACAGCGCCAGCTCGCCGGACGAGACGGGAATATTGCGCACAAAAAGCCCCAGCGTGCCGAAGACGGTCATCGCCACGATGAGCTGGAGACGGGGATCAACCTTTTTCATAAAAATTCCTCGCGATCAGACAGAACATGCAAACGGTAGTTGCCGACTATCATAGCACGAGGTCTTCCCACCGTCAATCAGAAAATAAAAAGAGGAGCCGTCCGAAAGAAGACCTTTCGGACGGCCCAGAGGAGAGAGATGGGAGGACTAACGCGTCAATATGCGGAGCAAAACAGCGAATTCGCCAAGCCCGAACGCGGACAGAAACGCCACGCCGCGAAGCTGCGGCTTTTTGATGTGGAGCGGCGTGATGTACAGCACACCGAGCAGAAACAGCCCCAGCGCGTAAACGACCGCGCAATTCAGGGCAAAGCGCAGCGAGAGGAGATAGAAAAGCGGTGCAAGGATGGCACTCGCCGTGACCGGCACGCCGAGGTAATAGGCGCGGTTTTCGCTCGTCTGATTCTGCCGCTCCTCCTCCGTCACGTTGAAGTAGGCGAGGCGGATGAGCGCGCAGAGCGCGAAAAACGACATCGTCGCAAGGAACCAGAGCCTATCGCAGCCCGTGCTCCAGCCGATGGCGGCGGGCAGCACGCCGAAGCAAACGAGGTCGTTGAGCGAGTCGATCTGGATGCCGAAGCGCTTTTCCTGCTCGGTGCGGCCCTTTTTTGTGCGGGCGATGCGCCCATCGAAGGCGTCGAGCAGTCCCGCGAGCATCAGGCACAGCATGGCGTCGAGCGGCTCGAAGCGCGCGGCGGAATAAAGGCCGCCAAGCCCCAGCAGCAGCGAGAGATAGGTCGCGATCACGGTGTAGTCGTAAACTCCGATCATAAAAAACCGTCCGATTCTTTTGGATTGCAGCACCATTATACCAGACGGCGGCGGGGAAGTATCGCTAAAATGCTGACAAGGTTATCGGTTTCGGCGTGAACGCTCGATGACGTGCGCAAAGCGCGCTTCGTCGTAGATGACCGGCACGGGGTAGACGGGATTCGCCTCCTGCGCGGCCCATCTGGCCATGAGGGGGATGTCCTCATCGCGGATGCAGTCGAAGTGGCCGGGGATGCCCATGCGGGCGTTCATCGCGCGGATTTCGGCGATGAACGCCTTGGCGCGCGTTTCTTCCGTGCCGCCCTTGAGGCCAACGAGCTCTGCAAGGCGCGCAAGGCGCGGATAGGCTGCCTTGCCGTAGTCCTCGAGCACGAGGGGGAGGAGCACCGCGTTGGCAAGGCCGTGGGATACGCCGTAAAGTCCGCCGAGCGTGTGCGCGATGGCGTGCACATTGCCGACGCTCGCGCGCATGAACGCCGCGCCCGCGTCGAACGAGGCTTGCAGCATCGCCGCGCGGTCGGGGAGCGACACGCCGTCGCGGTACGCGCGCTCCAGGTGCGTGAAGATGGCGATGACAGCTTTTTCCGCAAGCAGGCGCGTCTGCTTCGTGTTGTAGAAGCGGCTCAGGTACGCCTCGACCGCGTGCGTCAGCGCGTCCATGCCGGTCTCCGCCGTGATGCGCGGGGGCAGGCCGACGGTGAGTTCCGGGTCCAGGATCGCATAGCGCGGAATGAGGCAGAGGTCGGAGATCGCGCACTTATGATGGTCGCTGCCGGTGATGACGGCGGCGATGGTCGTCTCCGATCCCGTGCCCGCCGTCGTGGGCACGGCGATGAGCGGGGGAATGCGGCGTCGGACCTTCAGAAGGCCCGCGAGCTGCGAGAGCGGCCTGTCCGGCCGCGCGAGGCGCGCCGCGGCGGCCTTGGCCGCGTCCATCGGCGAACCGCCGCCGATGACGAGGAAGCAGTCGCAGCCATCAATCTGGTACTGCGCGACGATCTTTTCGACCGTTTGGGCCGACGGGTTCGGCTCGACAGAGGAGAAGATGGAGAGAAGGATATCCTGTTCATCGAGTTTTTCCTGCAAGGCGCGGAAGTGCTCGTCCGCGCACTGACGGCGGCTCGCGACGACGAACGGGCGGCGCAGGCCGTTTTCGCGCAGAATGTCCGCGGCGCGCAGCAGGCTCCCCTCGCCCGAAAAGACCTCCGGCGTTCGCCAGGGGAGAAAGCGCGCGCCGACGGCAAAGCAGCACTGGAACGCGCGGCAGAGAAACGTGTTCATAGGACTTCTCCTCTTCCGAAAAATACAAACTCAGTATACCACGGAAAAGTGCGCAAAAAAAGGACTGAGCGAATGCTCAGCCCTTCTGTATGTGTTTTTACGGCTTACTCCTCGTCGTCCTCGGTCTCGATGATGCCGTAGCCGCCGTTGTTGCGGCGGTAAACGACGCAGATCGCGTCGAGCGCATCGTTGTTGCGGAAGACGAAGAAGCTGTGGCCGAGCAGGTTCATCTGCAAAATGGCTTCCTCCACGCTCAGGGGCTTGACGGTGAAGCGCTTGGTGCGCACGATGTCGAACGTGCCCTCCTCGTGCGCCTCGAACTCCTCGGGCAGCTCCGGCATCACAGCCTCGGCGCGCAGGTTCTTGGCAAGGCGGGTCTTGTTCTTGCGGATCTTGCGCTCGATCTGGGCGACCGCCTCGTCGATCGCGCCGCGCATATCACCGTCCGGGTCCTCACATACCGCGCGGAACAGCGTGCCGTTGGCGCCGCGGAGCATGATCTCGGCGACACAGCGGTTCTTCTTCTCAACGGAGAAGGTGACAGAAGCCTCGGGTTCCTCCTTGAAAAACTTCTCGAGCTTGCCGACCTTTTTCTCGGCGTAGGCCTTGACGGAATCGTTCAGGGAGACTTTCTTGCAGGTGTAGGTGAATTTCATAATGTTGGCTCCTTTCGTTGGTGAGGAAGGAAAGAGAGGGGCGAAAGGCTCTTCTGTTTCCTTTTCTGTATCATAGCACGAATGAGCGAAAATTTCAAATGAACGATATGTGAATATACTATTTTTGTGCAACATGCCAAAATAAGGAGAGCTCGACCGAAGCCGACAGCGTGCGGCAAGATGCGGCAAAAACTCCCATTGACGTTTTGGCGGACGGGCAGTATCATAAGCATCGGAAGCTTTCCAATATCCCACCTATTTGAGCCGCGGGCCGCTTTGGCCGGCGGCTCCTTTTTATTTGGCGAAAGAAAAAAGCGCCCGAAACGGGCGCTTGAAAAATGTTCTCGTTTTAGTTGCTCACGTCGTAGAACGTCTTCTCACCCGGCGTCACGTAGCCGAGTTGATCGCGCGCAAGCTCCTGCAAATACTCAGGATCGTCGGCCTTTTCGAGCGCCGACGAGAGCGCGTCGTTCTCCTGCTTGGCGGTGTCGAGATCGCTTTGCAGCGCGGCCAGCTGATTCTGTGCGTCCTCGATCTGGCTCCGCAGATGAATGAGCTGTACCCCCACCAGCGCGATCAGGATCGCGATAACGAGCATCGTGAGAAAGCTCGTGCGCTTTTTCCCTTTTTTGGCCTGCTCTGCCATGCCGATGAGCCTCCTTTTTTCTTGCGCGGCGCAGCGAATAACGGGCGCGACGCTCATACGACCTTATTATAAGCCGGTTTCTGGAAAAAAGAAAGTATCTTTTGCAAAGTTTGGCAAGTTTACCATAAACTTTTTGCAGCCACCGCAGCGGCGCCGCCGCCAGCCGCGCAAAGGAGAACAGAACCTCCGCCCAGAAAGCCCACAGCGGACGAAAAAGCCGCGCGCAGAAGGCAAAGTAGCTCACCGCGCCGAACAGCACCGAAAAGAGCATATAGAGCCGCAGCTCGCCCCCACCGATGCGCAGCGAGAAGAGAAACGTCAGCAGCGCAAACGCCGCGCAGTAGAGGATGTCGAGCGCGCTCGTAAAGCGCCGCTTCGTCGCCCGCCGCAGCCGCACGGCGCGCAGCAGGTCATAGAGGAGCGAGAGGATGAAGCCGAGCAGAAGCGACGCGAGAAAGCACCGCGCCTGATCGGAGAGCGACACGCCCATGGTGCCTCAGCCCCCGAACAGGCGCGAGAGCAAGCCGCCGCGGTTTGATGGCGCATCCTCAAAGGCAATGGCGTCGATGCGCCCGTCGACATGCAGCTCGCCGCCGTCCAGGCTCAGCTTGCCGATGTGCAGATTGTCGCCCGTGACGACGAGCACGCCGAGCGAGGTGTTCATCACGATCTCGGTCTCGTCGAAGCGATCGACATCCTCCACGCCGGAGACTGTCAAACTCTCGCGGCCGGATAATTCAATGCGCTGGGGAGAAGCGGGGGAAGTGTCGTAAGTCATAGTCAGAACCCGTCCTTTCGCTTTGGGCGCAAGAAAAGCGCCCTCCATACGATAACGTATGAAGGGCGCGTCCGGAATAGTACGGTTTACTGCGGGTTCACTTCACGGTAGAGGAGCGAGGCCTCGCTCTTGCGGGAGGTCTCGGATACGTTCAGCACCTCGACGGCGAGCACGCGCTCGCCGAAGTGCAGCGCGATCACGTCGCCGACCTTCACGTCGTACGACGCGCGGGCGGCCTTGCCGTTGACGGTCACGCGGCCGCCGTCGCAGGCCTCGTTGGCCACGGTGCGGCGCTTGATGAGGCGCGAGACCTTGAGATATTTGTCAAGACGCATGGGAATTCGTCTCCTTTTCGGGAAGATGCAGGATCAAAGAATGTTCCACCAACTCAAACGGCGGCGCAGCGCGCCGCCGTTTTGGTGATGAAAGAGCTTGACTGGGGAATTACTCCGCGACGGCATCCTTGAACGCCTTGCCAGCCTTGAACGTGGGGACTTTGGAAGCGGCGATGGTGATGCTCTCCTTGGTCTTGGGGTTGCGGCCGGTGCGCTCAGCGCGGTGCTTGGT
>CAVFND010000117.1:0-5371 GCA_963623615.1 Oscillibacter sp. ER4
ACTTCCTTGACAAGTGGGTCTACGGCTGCGAAGACCAGACCGCCCTGCTCGATAAGCTCGGCGGCAGCCGTCTGATGCGCCTGAAGAACGAGCCGCACCTCGGCTATTCCACTACACATTAAGGTTTGGGAGGCTAAATAGAAATGTCTGATTATACGAAGTATACCAAGCAGGAAATGCAGGCGTATGCCATTGCCAAGAATATCAAGGAAAACCAGATCGTCATCGTCGGTACGGGCCTGCCGCTGATCGGCGCGTCCCTTGCCAAGCGCGCGGTCTGCCCCAGCTGCCACCCCATCGTCGAGTCGGGCCTTATGGACTGCGACCCCGTTGAGGTCCCCCGCTCCGTCGGCGATAACCGCTTCATGGCGCACTGCGCTGTGCAGTGGCCCAACATCCGCTTCGTCGGCTTCGAGGCCAACGAGTGGCTGCACGACGAGGATCGTCTCGTCGCCTTCATCGGCGGCGCGCAGATCGACCCGTACGGCAACGTGAACTCTACCTGCATTTTCGGCAAGGGCGACTACCTGCAGCCCACCACCCGTTTCACCGGTTCCGGCGGCGCCAACGGCATTGCCACCTACTGCAACACCATCATCATGATGCAGCACCAGAAGCGCCGCTTCATGGATCACGTCGACTACATCACCTCCTGCGGCTGGATGGACGGCCCCGGAGGCCGTGAGCGCGCGGGCCTGCCCGGCAACCGCGGCCCGCAGATGGTCGTCACCGATCTCGGCATCATGAAGTTTGATGATGAGACCAAGCGCATGTACCTCGCTTACTACTATCCGTTCTCCTCTCCCGAGATGGTTCAGGAGAACACCGGCTTCGAGATCGACGTTTCCCGCGCTGAGCTGATGGAAGGCCCCTCTCCGGAGATCATCCGCCTCATCCGTGAGGAGATCGACCCGGGCCAGGCGTTCATCAAGGTCCCGAAGGACTAAGCGATCGGTTTGCCACATTTATTTGCACTTTATTTTTAAGGAGATTTAAAATATGAGCGAATACTCTATGCCCTCTTATTTCCAGAATATGCCGGTCATCGGCAAGGACCTGAGCGCGTTCCATGAGGACAATGCTGCCGAAATTCAGGCAGTGGAGCAGGAGATCCATGAGATCCGCGAAGCTGCTCTCGAAGCCGGTAAGAGCACCGAAGCTCTGAACGAGTCCGGCCAGTGGACGGCGATGCAGCGCATCATGGAGCTCGTTGACGAAGGCACATGGTGCCCCCTCAACAGCCTGTATAACCCCGAGGACAACAAGAACGGCAGCGTTGGCATCGTCAAGGGCCTCGGCCGTATCAACGGCAAGTGGGCCGTCATCATCGCGAGCGACAACAAGAAGCTCGCCGGTGCATGGGTCCCCGGCCAGGCCGACAGCCTGCTGCGCGGCAGCGACACGGCCAAGCGCCTGCGCATCCCTCTCGTGTACGTGCTGAACTGCTCCGGCGTTAAGCTCGACGAGCAGGAGAAGGTGTACCCCAACCGCCGCGGCGGCGGTACGCCGTTCTATCGCAACAGCGAGCTCAACCAGATGGGCGTGCCCGTCATTGTCGGCATCTACGGCACCAACCCCGCCGGCGGCGGCTATCACTCCATCTCCCCGACCATCCTGATCGCGCATCAGGACGCCAACATGGCAGTCGGCGGCGCCGGTATCGTCGGCGGTATGAGCCCCAAGGGCCATGTCGACAAGGAGGCTGCTGAGGCGCTGATCAAGGCGCAGAAGAACCTCAAGAGCGACATCCCCGGCACCGTCGCCATTCATTACGGCGAGACAGGCTTCTTCCGCGAGGTCTACGCCGATGAAGAGGGTGTGCTCGCCGGTATCCGCAAGTACATCGACATGCTGCCCGCTTACGATCCCGAGTTCTTCCGCGTCGACGATCCCAAGGAGCCCCTGTTCGACGCCAACGACCTTTACAGCATTGTTCCGTTCAACCAGAAGCGCTCTTACGACATGGTCGAAGTGCTGGCGCGTCTGTTCGATGGCTCCGAGTTCATGGAATATAAGCACGGCTACGGCCCCGAGATGATCACCGGTCTTGCCAAGATCGACGGTCTGCTCATCGGCGTTGTCGCCAACTATCAGGGCATGCTGATGAATTACCCCGAGTACAAGATGGCGACCTACGGCCAGGCGATGGGCGTGGGCGGCAAGCTGTACCGTCAGGGCCTCATCAAGATGAACGAGTTCGTCACCCTCTGCGCGCGTGACCGCATCCCGATGCTGTGGGTCCAGGATACCACCGGTATCGACGTCGGCAACGACGCTGAGCGCGCTGAGCTGCTCGGCCTCGGCCAGAGCCTGATCTACTCCATCCAGTCCAGCAAGCTGCCGATGATGGAGATCACGCTCCGCAAGGGCACCGCCGCTGCGCACTATGTCCTCGGCGGCCCGCAGGGCAACGACAACAACGCCTTCTCCATCGGCACCGCCACCACCGAGATCTACGTCATGCACGGCGAGACCGCTGCGGCCGCCATGTATGCCCGCCGTCTCGTGAAGGAAGAGAAGGCCGGCGAGGATCTGCAGCCCACCATCGACAAGATGAACGCGCTGATCCAGGACTACGCCAAGAAGTCCAGCCCGAAGTTCTGCGCCAAGGCAGGCCTGACCGACGAGATCGTCGACATGAACGACATCCGTCCCTACATCCAGGCCTTCGCCAATGCCTGCTATCAGAACCCGGAGAGCATCTGCCCGGTCCATCAGATGCTGCTGCCGCGCGTCATCCGCGATTACGACGCGCTGAACGCGCAGTAAAATATCACAACAATGCTTTTCTCAGCGCTGCGCGGAGGCAAGAACCGCGCAGCGCACGGGAAGGCAAACGGAGAGTACAATGAGCATTTATACCATGGGTATCGACGTCGGCTCCACCGCGTCGAAATGTGTGATCTTAAAGGACGGCAGCGAGATCGTTGCCAAGTCCCTCGTCGCCGTCGGCACGGGTACGTCGGGTCCGTCCCGCGCGATCTCTCAGGTGCTGGAAAACGCGAACATGACGCGCGAGCAGATGAATTTCGTCCTCGCCACGGGTTATGGCCGCAACAGCCTTGAGGGCCTTGCCGACATGCAGATGAGCGAGCTTTCCTGCCACGCTAAGGGCGCGGCGTTCCTGTTCCCGAACGTGCGCACGGTCGTCGATATCGGCGGTCAGGACGTGAAGGTCATCGAGATCGAGAACGGCATGATGAAGAATTTCGTCATGAACGACAAGTGCGCGGCCGGCACCGGCCGCTTCCTCGACGTCATGGCCCGCGTGCTCGAGGTGAAGGTCGAAGACCTGGGCAATCTTGGCGACAAGTCGACCAAGGAAGTCGGCATCAGCTCGACCTGTACGGTGTTTGCCGAGAGCGAGGTCATCTCGCAGCTCGCCATGGGCACGAACAAGTGCGACATCATCCACGGCATCCACAAGTCCGTCGCGGGCCGCGTTTCCGGCCTGTGCCACCGCATCGGTGTGCGCGACGACGTGGTGATGACCGGCGGCGTCGCACAGAACCACGGCATCGTGAAGGCGCTGCAGGAGCAGCTCGGCCACGAGATCCACACCACGCCCCTCACGCAGTATAACGGTGCGCTCGGCGCCGCTCTGTTTGCCTACCAGAAGGCTTTGAAGAACCAATAACCCCATCCGCTCGTCATCAATTTTTTCTATATCGCATTAGGAGGAATCAATCATGGCTAAACAAGTCAGTCCCGGCGTGCTTGCTCTGCGCAAGGTCGTCGATGACGTCTATGCCGACGCCCGTGAAGCGAAGAAGCAGGGTAAGCTGGTCGGTTGGTCCAGCTCCAAGTTCCCCTGTGAGCTTGCTGAGGCCTTTGACCTCAACGTGATGTATCCCGAGAACCAGGCTGCCGGTATCGCCGCCCAGCGCGACGGTGAGATCATGTGCCAGGCCGCCGAGGATCTTGGCTTCGACAACGATATCTGCGGTTACGCACGTATCTCCCTGGCTTACGCCGCCGGTAAGCGCGCAAGCCGCAAGTTCGACCCCGAAACGCTCGAGTTCATCATCGATCCCAACAGCGGCAAGCCCCTCAAGGACGAAAACGGCAAGGTCGTCATCGATCCTGAGACCGGCAAGCCCAAGAAGGACCCCAAGACCCAGCAGCCCTACACCGTTCTTGACGATATCCACGAGATCGAGGCTCTGCCCGAGACCACCGAGAAGGAGATCGCCTACAAGAACTTCCGCCGCGAGGCCATCAAGCCCTACAAGCAGATGCGTATTCCTCAGCCTGACTTCGTGCTGTGCTGCAACAACATCTGCAACTGCATGACCAAGTGGTACGAGAATATCGCCCGTATGTGCAACATCCCCCTCATCATGGTCGATATCCCCTACAACAACACCGTGGAAGTCAGCGATTCCGCTGTCAAGTACGTCCGCGCCCAGTTCGACAACGCCATCCATGAGCTCGAAAAGCTCACCGGCAAGAAGTTCGACGAGAAGAAGTTCGAGCTTGCCTGCAAGCACGCGAACCGTACCGCGCAGAACTGGCTGAAGGTCTGCGACTTCCTGCAGTACAAGCCCGCCCCGATGAGCGGCTTCGACCTCTTTAACCACATGGCCGACGTCGTCACCGCCCGCGGCAAGGAAGCTGCCGCCGACGCCTTCGAGCTCCTGTCCAAGGACCTGCAGAAGAACATCGAGGAAGGCACCTCCACGCTTCCTTTCCCCGAGCAGTACCGCGTCATGTTCGAGGGCATCCCCTGCTGGCCGAAGCTCCCGAACCTCTTCAAGCCCCTCAAGGAAAACGGCATCAACGTCACCGCAGTCGTGTACGCGCCCGCGTTCGGCTTTGTTTACAACAACATGGACGAAATGGCCCGCGCTTACTACAAGGCTCCGAACTCCGTCTGCATCGAGCAGGGCGTTGCCTGGCGTGAGGGCATCTGCCGCGACAACAAGGTCGACGGCGTGCTCGTCCACTACAACCGCTCCTGCAAGCCCTGGTCCGGTTACATGGCTGAAATGCAGCGCCGCTTCACCGCTGACCTCGGCGTGCCCTGCGCCGGTTTCGATGGCGACCAGGCTGACCCGCGCAACTTCAACGAAGCGCAGTACGCGACCCGCGTGCAGGGTCTGGTCGAGGCTATGGAAGCCAACAAGAAAGACTAAGGAGGCGTGCAAAAATGAGTATCGAAGCTATCGTTAATGAATTTTCCGCTGTTGCCGCCAATCCTAAGGGCCAGCTCAAGGCCTATAAGGACGCAGGCAAGAAGTGCATCGGCGTGATGCCTTATTACGCCCCCGAAGAGCTGGTCTACGCCGCCGGTATGATGCCGTTCGGCATGTGGGGCAGCAACAACAAGACCGAGCAGCGCTCCAAGGAATACTGCGCGACCTTCTATTGC
>CAVFND010000118.1:0-5310 GCA_963623615.1 Oscillibacter sp. ER4
GGCTGTGTGCGCGCCCACGGGCACGGGGAAGCATCCGCCGAAATTTCGATCCTCTTCCCACCTCGTCGTCCCGCCAAAGGCGGGCGCTGGCGCTTATGATGGACGTTTCTCCACGAGCTCCTTTCTCATCTGCGATTTTTAATGTATTTTCAGCCGGACTTCTCCGGAGAAAAAGCGGTTATTTCGCCCCTCCGCGGGGCAAACTCCCAAAAAGGGAGGATGACTATGGCTACTGCTTTTATCCGCACGATCGTGCTCTATTTTCTCATCATGGTCGGGCTGCGCCTTCTCGGCAAGCGGCAGATCGGCGAGCTTGAGCCCATCGAACTCGTGCTCACGCTGCTCATTTCGGACCTTGCCGCCGTGCCGATGCAGGACTTCGGCATCCCACTTTTAAACGGCGTCATCCCGATCGTGACACTGCTGTCGCTCTCGATGCTGCTCTCGTGGGGGAGCGTTCGCTCCATCCGCTTACGCCGCTTGATCTGCGGCAGCCCGACGGCGCTCATTTTGGACGGCAAGGTGCAGCAGGACGCGATGCGCCACAACCGCTTCACGCTCGACGAGCTCATCGAGGAGCTCCGCTCTCAGGGTGTAACGGACCTCACAAGCGTCAAATACGCGGTGCTCGAAACGGACGGGCAGCTCTCCGTGCTCCTCTATCCCGACGAGCAGCCCGCAACACCTAAACAGTTGGGAAAACCCGTCAAGGACGACACCTTCCTCCCTCACATCTTCATCAACGACGGGCGGGTGATGGGTGAAAACCTCTCGCTCGCGGGCCTGGACGCCGCATGGCTCGACAAGACCGTGCGCGCGCAGGGCTACCGCGCCCCGTCGGAGATCTTTCTGCTCTCGCTCGACGGCGCGGGCAAGATTTTGTGCATCGGAAAGGACAGTGCCAAATGAAGCGATTTTTCTGGATCCCGTTCTGCCTGCTGCTCGCGCTCTTCGGCGCAGCGCTCACAAACGCCGCCGTCGCCGACGGTTTCGTTACAGACTGGTGTGCAGCGCTCGACAAGCTCCAAAACACCGCGCAGGCGGAGGACTGGGACAGCGTGCGCGGCGATCTCTCCGTGCTTCACGAAAGCTGGGACGCGCACGCGACGTATTTCCACATCATTTTGCAGCACGACGAGCTCAACGAGGTCGAATCCCTTCTTGCCCGTGCGGACAGCTTCGCCTTCGAACAGGACGAGGGCGAGTTCCGCGCATGTGTCGCGGAGCTCAAGTCACAGCTTTTGGTGCTGTCGGAAATGCAGGAAATTTCGATTCAGAACATTTTGTAGCTCACTTGCTCTCGAGCAGCTTGTTGAGCTCCTTCATGAACGTGTCGATGTCCTTAAACTGGCGGTAGACCGAGGCAAAGCGCACGTAGGCCACCTCGTCCACGGCGCGCAGCTTGTCCATGACGAGCTCGCCGATATATTCGGTGCTGACCTCACGCTCCAAAGAGTTCTGTAACGTTTGCTCGATCTCGTCCGCCTTCTGTTCGAGCACCTCGAAGGGAACGGGACGCTTTTCGCACGCGCGGATCATGCCGTTCAGGACCTTGCGCTTGTCAAAGCTCTGGCGGCTGCCGTCCTTTTTGATGACGACCATCGGCAGGCTCTCCACCGTCTCATAGGTGGTAAAGCGCTTGGCGCACGAGAGGCACTCGCGCCGGCGGCGGATGCTGCTGCCCTCTTCGGCAGGGCGGGAATCAATGACCTTGCTCTCTTTGTAACCGCAATAGGGACATTTCATCGTGCAGAACCTCTTTTCTCATTTTAGTCAGAGAAAGTATAGCATACTTTTTTTCGGGATGGTAGACATAATTTGTTTTTTTACAGGATTTTTTACAGGATGGGCGATTTTTTCTCATCCACGCGGTAGACGACGCACCTTCTCCCGCCGACCGTCTCGATGCGGGCAAGGCAGAAGAGCTCCGGCAGCGGGAACGGTGCATTCTCGCTGTACGGCAGAGCCAGCAGCCTACCGTGTTCCACTTCGCGCACCATCGCATTTGGTAACAGCGAGAGCGCGCAGTCGAGCCGTGCCGAGCGAAAAAACGAGCCGCGCGGCAATGCCGTCCAATCCTCCACCGCTCTCCCCCCTGTTTGCAAAAATAAAGAGCCTGTGCTATTTCTATGCACAAGCTCTTTTCTTTATGTAGGTTTACTGCACGCTGTAACTGCCGCGCACGAGCAGCTTTGTGCTGCTTACCGTCGCCTGCACGCCGCGGCTGTCGACCGTCGCCATGTAAAGGTGGTTCTGCTGCAAGCCGAGGCCGCCCGCAAGCGCCGTGCCCGACGTCTCGTCGATGAGGCCCGGGGTGCTCGCCGCCACGCAAACGCCGCTGCCGGTGCGCAGCATCGCCTCGCAGCCGACGCCCATGTACAGGATCTGCCCCTGATTCAGCGTGACGACCGTAAAGCTCGCCGACGTGCCGCCGGAGGCATTGCCGCTCGGCGCGCCGTACTTCTGCTCGAAGGCCTTCGTCTCGCTCTTCACCTGCTCGGTGAGCTTACTTGAGAGCGTCTGCTCGCGCGAGGCGGTCTTCTTGTCCACCTCGGAGAGGATCTGCGGCAGGAATTTTTCGTTTAAGTAGCTCAGCGTCACGAGCGGGTCGCTGCTCGTGCCCGCGCCGCCGGTCGCAGCGACAGTCAGCGTCAGCACCGTCGCGCTCACCAAAAGCAGTCCCACCAGACGGGCAAAGGCGTTGTTTCTCTTTTTCATGCCGTATTCCTCATTTTCTCCCCGGCGCGCACTCTTTCCGTGCGCGCCGGAGGGGTTAGACCAACTGTGTGTTCTGTAAGCCGAAGCTCACGGCGATGGCCGCGTCGATGCGCTCCATCAGCTCGCCGTCCACGCGCCCCATGCGCTCGCGCAGACGCCGCTTGTCGAGCGTGCGGATCTGCTCGAGCAGCACCACGCTGTCGCGCGGCAGGCCGTAGTCTGGCGCGGAGAGCGCGATATGCGTCGGCAGCTTCGCCTTGTTCGTCTGCGAGGTGATGGCCGCCGCGATCACCGTGGGGCTGTAGCGGTTGCCGGTGTCGTTCTGCACGATGAGCACCGGACGCACACCGCCCTGTTCGCTTCCAACCACGGGCGAGAGATCGGCGTAATAAATATCGCCGCGTTTCACATTGATATCCACTTAGCTATTCACACTCCGAGCGGAAGAAAGTACCCTTGCCTTTGTCAGGGGCCATTTTCATTCTCCCACGCGGGGGCGGAATTTATACGGGGGCTCGCAACTTTCCCCGTCTTTCTGCCCCCAGTCCATCGTATGCCGGGGGCTATCGCCGCGTGCTTTCCTTAAAGCGGCTGCAAATTTTTGTCGACGGGCGCGCCGTTCAACCGGTAAACGCGCGGCACGCGCTTGCTGACCGCGCACAGCAGCTCATAGGGGATGGTATCGCAAAGCGCGGCGTCGTCCGCGCAGAGGATGTGCTCGCCGAAAATTTCGACCTCGTCGCCGGATCTGACCTGCGGGAGGTCGGTCACGTCGATCATGCACATGTCCATACAGATGCGCCCGACCTGCTTGGCGCGGCCGTAGGGCGTGAGCACCTCGATCTGACTCGAGAGCGCGCGGTGCAGGCCGTCGGCATAGCCGATGGGCAAAACCGCGATGCGGCTGGGCCGCTGCGTAAAGTACGTGCGCCCGTAGCTGATGGGCTCGCCCGCGGCGAAGTCCCTGATGGTCGCCACGCGCGTTTTGAGCGACATGACGGGCTGCATGCCCATCTTTTCGGCTAAGTCGCCCGAACCGTAGAGGATGATGCCGCAGCGCACCATGTCCCACGCCCACTCGGGATAGCTCGCGATGCCGCCGGCATTGCAGCAGTGGTGGAGCTTGAAGCGGAAGCCGCTTTGCGTCTCCACCTTTTCGATCATGCGCGCAAAACGCTCATGCTGCAATTTCGTAAAGGCAACGCTCTCCGCCGTGTCCTCGTCCGACACGCTGAAATGCGTGAACACGCCCTCAATGTCAAGCCCCGGCAGCGTGAGCACGCGCAGAATATCACGCAAACTCTCGTCAAAGTGCGCCTCGTCGCACGAAAAGCCGAGGCGGCCCATGCCGGTGTCGAGCTTGACGTGCACGGTCATCTTCCCGCCCAGCGCGACCGCGCGGTCGGAAAATTCCTTCGCGATGTCATAGCTCTGCACCGCCTGCGTCATGTGCAGCTGCAAAATGCGCGCCGTCTGATCCGCAGGCGTGAAGCCCAGCATTAAGATCGGCAGCGCCACGCCGCTCTCGCGCAGCTCCCCGCATTCGTCGATGTTCGACACGGCGAGATACCCCGCGCCGAGCTGTTCGAGCCGCTTGGCGATCTCCACCGCGCCGTGGCCGTAGCCGTCGGCCTTGACGACGCCGAGCAGCTTCACCCTATCGCCGACGTGGCGGCGGATCACCTCGAAATTATGGGTCAGATGGTCAAGGTCGATCTCCGCCCAGGTTCTCTTGAGCGTTCTTTCCATAGACGCTTCCACCCTTTTGCTTCCAGTTTTGACGCGCGCTACTGCGCCGCGTCCGGCGATAGTATATCACCAAAAATAAAATTCGTAAACTCCGCCGCGGCAATAATTTTGTCATTTTCTGCGATCTCGGCGTACACCGGCGCGCCGGAGTCGTAAAGCCAGAGCGAGCAGGTGAGCGTTTCGCCGCCGAGCGTCAGCGAAAAATCGGCGTGCAGCGCGTCGACGTCCCCAATCGTCTCCGCGCCCGAGCTGTCGAGATACGCCTTCGGGAAGTTTTGCAGCACGAGCGGCACGCAGGAAAGCGCGCTCACGCGCGGCGAGAGCGTCCCCACGTCCAGCACGAGGTCGTCGAACGTCAGCGTCAGCTTCTCCCCCGCGAGCACTGCGCCGACGCCCGCAAGTTCCTCCGGCTCGCTGACCGTCGCACGCACGGTGCCGCCCTGCGCGCTCAGGTGCAGGGAATACGAAAGTGTCTCGTCCTCGCGCGGCACGCTGACGCGCACGTCCGTCTCGTAGGATGCCAAATTTTTGTACTGCTCCTGCATCTCTTCCGCGCGGTCGGTCTCCTTGCCGCAGGAGCACAAAAGAAATAAGCAAAGCACTGCGGGCCATACCTTTTTCATCTCTCCATCCCCCTTTGTCCGTTATGTCTATGCAGGCAGATGCGGCGTCATTCCGACTTTTCAGAGTGTGAACATGCTAATGGGTATCATATATCGGCATTCACTCTCTGAATTGCCGCTTTTGTTGGTTTTATCGTAAGCGTCAAATGGCAGAAAAAAACTGAGTCCCAGGATAAGGCTCAGTTTCAAAAGTCAATCGTTCTGTTGTAAGGATCGGCAA
>CAVFND010000119.1:0-5308 GCA_963623615.1 Oscillibacter sp. ER4
ACAAGGCCGAGGGCGCGGGCGTGTAAACGGCGAAAGTTGTCAAAACACTTGAGCGGAGTAAAGCAAAACCCATCCGTTTTGTATAACTTGTCGGTTGACATTTGCGGTTAAGGCTCCTATACTGAAACCAACAAAGTTCCACGAACGGGAGAAACAACACTGATGAAGAGCATTTTCGTTTTTGCATACTATTATTACTTTACTATGGATTCGTAGTAAGGCTAATTTGTGATGCAAAGATGCAAAAAAGGCTCTGAACAAGAGATTGCTTGATGCGGCACAGGTTAGACCTGTGCCGCATTTTTTCGTTGTGGCGATATTCATGGTCAATAAGGAGGAAATTATTATGATCGTCGTACTCAAGCGCGGCGCTGAACAGGACAAGCGCGAGCAGCTCATCAACTGGCTCAAAAATCAGGGCCTGGGCGTGCACATTTCCGAGGGCGAGTATCAGACCGTGCTGGGCCTGATCGGCGACACGGCGCGCGTCGACATGGACCTCATCGAGAGTTTGAGCATCGTCGACTCCGTCAAGCGCGTGACCGAGCCCTTCAAGTGCTGCAACCGCAAGTTCCACCCCGACGACATGATCGTTGAGGTGGGCGACGTCAAGGTCGGCGGCGGCAACTTCTGCATGATCGCGGGTCCGTGCTCGGTCGAATCCGAAGAGCAGATCGTCGCGGTCGCCAAGGCCGTGAAGGCATCGGGTGCGAACATGCTGCGCGGCGGCGCGTTCAAGCCCCGCACCTCTCCTTATGACTTCCAGGGGTTGAAGGCCGAGGGCATCGAGCTGCTGAAGATCGCCCGTCAGGAGACCGGCCTTCCCATCGTCACCGAGATCATGGGCACGAATTACCTGCCGCTCTTTGAGGATGTGGACGTCATTCAGGTCGGCGCACGCAACATGCAGAACTTCGACCTGCTGCGCGAGCTCGGCAAGCTGAGAAAGCCCATCCTCTTAAAGCGCGGCCTTGCCAGCACGCTCAAGGAGCTTTTGATGAGCGCGGAGTACATCATGGCCGGCGGCAACGAGCAGGTCATCCTCTGCGAGCGCGGCATCCGCACCTACGATGACTACACGAGAAACACACTCGACCTCGCCGCCGTGCCGATGCTCAAGGAGCTGACGCACCTGCCCGTCATCGTCGACCCGAGCCACGCGACCGGCATTGCGCGCCTTGTGCGTCCGATGGCGCTGGCCGCTGCCGCCTGCGGCAGTGACGGCCTCATCATCGAGGTGCACAACGACCCCATCCACGCGCTGTGCGACGGCGCGCAGTCCCTGCGCCCCGAGCAGTACGATGACCTTGCCAAGGCCGTGCGCCGCGTGAGAGAGGCGGTGGCGGAATGACCGCCGGCATCGTCGGCCTTGGCCTGATTGGCGGCTCGCTTGCCAAGGCGTATCACGAGGCGGGCGAGCGCGTGCTCGCCCACGACATCGACCGCGACGTTTTGTCGTTCGCCGTCATCAGCGGCGCGGTGGATGAAGCGCTGACGGACGAGACGATGGCAGAGTGCGACGTCATCCTGCTGGCTGTCCGCCCCGCGTCGGCGGTCGAATGGCTCAAAAATCACGCGGCAAAGATCGACAAGCACACGGTCGTCATCGACTGCTGCGGTACCAAGCGCAAGGTGTGCGCGGCGTGCTTCCCAATCGCCGAGCAGTACGGCCTCACGTACCTCGGCGGCCACCCGATGGCGGGCACGCAGTTTTCAGGCTTCAAGTACGCCAAGGCGAATCTCTTCGTGGGCGCGCCGATGGTGCTTGTGCCGCCGCGCTTCGACGACATTGAGCTTTTAAGCCATGTGAAGGACCTGCTCTCGCCGGTGAGCTTTGGCAGCTACTCCGTCACGACCGCCGAGCAGCACGACGAGATGATCGCTTTCACCTCGCAGCTGGCGCATGTGGCGTCCAACGCCTACATCAAGAGTCCTACGGCGAAAAAGCACAAAGGCTTTTCCGCCGGCAGCTACAAGGACATGACGCGCGTTGCCTGGCTCGCGCCGCACATGTGGGCGGAGCTCTTCATGGAGAACAAGGAATTCCTGCTCAAGGAGATCGACTGCTACATCGAGCATCTGAGTGAATACAAGACCGCCATGGAACATGACGACGAAGAGACCCTTGTCCGTCTTCTGGACGAGGGCAAGAGAAGAAAGGAAGAGGTGGACGGCTGATGCGAAGCATCCATATCAAGGCCTCGCGCGAATATGATGTGCTGGTCGAGCGCGGGTTACTCGACCGCGCGGGCGAACTGCTCAAAGAAGTCAGTGCCCCCGGCATGGCCGCCGTTGTGGCGGATGACACGGCCTACGTGCTCTACGGCGAGCGCACGGTCAAGGCGCTTGAAAAGGCGGGATACCGCGTGCACTCGTTTGTCTTCCCCGCGGGTGAGGGGAGCAAGAACCTCTCGACCTACGCCGATGTGCTGCACTTCCTCGGCGAACACCGCTTCAGCCGCAGCGACGTTGTCGTCGCGCTCGGCGGCGGCGTGGTGGGCGACCTCGCGGGCTTTGCCGCGGCGACGTATCAGCGCGGCATGGGCTTTGCGCAGATCCCGACGACGCTGCTGGCCGCGGTGGATTCGTCCGTCGGCGGCAAGACCGCCGTCGACCTGCCCACAGGCAAGAACCAGGCAGGCAGCTTCTACCAGCCCTGCATTGTGATCTGCGACCCCGACACGCTCGAAACGCTGCCCGAGGAGCAGTACCGCTGCGGCTGCGCCGAGATCATCAAGTATTCGATGCTCGGCAACGCGGCGTTTTTTGAAGAGCTCTACAAGACACCCGTGCGCGAGCAGTACGAACACGTCATCGAGGTCTGCGTGCAGATGAAGCGCGACATCGTCGGCGCGGATGAGTACGACCTCGGCCGCCGCCGCACGCTGAATCTGGGCCACACCTTCGGCCACGCAGTGGAGCAGTGCAGCGATTTTTCGCTCCTGCACGGTGAGGCGGTCGCCATCGGCATGGCGACGGTCACGCGCGCGGCAGTCAAGCGCGGCATTTGCGGCGAAGAGACGCTGACGCGCCTGCTCGACATCCTGCACCGCTACGGTCTGCCGACCGAGACGGGATATCCGCTCGACAAGCTCTATGAAGCGGAGCTCGTCGACAAGAAAATTTCCGGCGGCAAGATGCACCTCATCGTGCCGGAAAAGATCGGTCAGGTGCGCATGGAGACGATCCCCGTCGAAGCCCTGCGCGACTGGATGCAGGACGGTGGCATCCGATGAAGAGAACGATCACACCCGGCGCGCGCACGGGCCGGGTGCGCATTCCGGCGTCTAAATCACAGGCGCACCGGCTGCTGATCTGCGCGGCGCTCGGCGAAGAGAAGATCGAAGTCGTCTGCGACGGCATCTCCGCCGACATTGCGGCGACGGCCAAGTGTTTGAACGCGCTCGGCGCGAAGATTGAAGAAACGGAGACGGGCTTTCTCGTCTCTCCAATCAAAAAAGTGCCCGAGGGGCGCTGCGACCTCTACTGCGGCGAGAGCGGGTCGACGCTGCGCTTTCTGCTGCCCATCGTCGGCGCACTTGGCGCACAGGCGGCGTTCCACCGCGAAGGGCGGCTGCCCCAGCGCCCGCTCGCCCCGCTCGACGGCGTTTTGACGGCGCACGGCATGACGCTTTCGGAGGACGGCGACCTGCTGCTGTGCAGCGGCCAGCTGCAAGCAGGGGACTATGAGATCGAGGGCAACGTGTCCTCGCAGTACATTTCGGGCCTGCTCATGGCGCTGCCGCGCCTGCGCACGGACAGCACGTTGACCGTGACCGGAAAGCTCGAATCCGCGGCCTATGTCGCGATGACGGAGGATGCGCTGCGCCTGTCGGAAATCGAATTCCCCAAAAACGGCAGCACATATACCATCTCCGGCGGACAGAAATTCCATCTGCCGGCACACACGGTCGTCGAGGGTGACTGGTCGAACACGGCGTTCTTCCTCTGCATGGGCGCACTGTCGAAAGAGGGTGTGACTGTCGAGGGGCTGAATCTGCAGTCCTCGCAGGGCGACCGCGGCGTGCTGGACGTACTGCGTGCGTTCGGCGCGGAGGTCACCGAGCACGGCAACGCCGTAACGGTCAAGCGCGGCGTGCTGCACGGCGTGACGATCAACGCGGCTCCCATCCCCGACCTCATTCCCGTGCTGAGCGTCGTCGCGGCGGTCGCGGCGGGGGAGACGAAAGTCGAAAACGCCTACCGGCTGCGGCTCAAGGAATCAGACCGCCTCAAGAGCACGGCAAATCTCCTGCACGCGCTCGGCGGACAGGTTGAAGAGAAGGAAGACGGCCTTGTCATCACGGGCGTTCCCGCGCTGCACGGCGGCGCGGTCGAAACGCAGAACGACCATCGCCTCGCGATGTCCGCTGCCACGGCGGCCTGCGCCGCGACGGGCGAGATCACGGTCGACAACGACGGCTGCGTGGCGAAGTCCTATCCCCGCTTCTGGGAGGACTTTGGCAGCTTGAAAGGAGAGGGCTTATGAGCAGCACCTACGGCGAAAATCTGCATCTGACCATCTTTGGCCAGTCGCATTCCCCCGCCATCGGCGTGACGGTCGAGGGCATCCCCGCGGGCGAGAAAGTTGATCTGGACGAGCTCCAGCGCTTTCTGAACCGCCGCGCGCCGGGCAAAAACGCCTGGTCGACGCCGCGCAAGGAGGCTGACGCGCCAGAGATCCTCTCCGGCCTTGTGAACGGCTATACCTGCGGCGCGCCGCTCACGGCCATCATCCGCAACACGAACACGCGCTCGCAGGATTACGCGAATCTTGCCGTCACGCCGCGCCCCGGTCACGCGGACTACACCGCCGAGGTCAAATACGGCGGCTATCAGGACCGCGCGGGCGGCGGACACTTTTCCGGCCGCCTGACCGCGCCGCTGTGCATCGCGGGCGGCATCTGTTTGCAAATTCTCGCGCGCGAGGGTATCACGGTCGTGAGCCGCATTGCCTCCATCGCGGGCATTTCTGACGAAGGTGAGCTGACAGGCTCGCTTGCAGGCAAGGAGTTCCCCGTCGTCAGCGATGCGCGCGGCGAGAAGATGCGCGAAGCTATCGCATCGGCGCGCGAGGCTGGCGACAGCGTCGGCGGAGTCATTGAATGCGCGATTTTCGGCGCGCCCGCGGGCCTTGGCGACCCGATGTTCGGCGGCATGGAAAACCGCATCGCCGCGGCGGTTTTCGGCATTCCCGCGGTCAAGGGCGTTGAGTTCGGCGCGGGCTTTGGCGTGGCGGGACTGCGCGGCAGCGAGGATAACGACGCCTTTACGGTCGAAAACGGCAAAATCGTCACCGAGACGAACC
>CAVFND010000120.1:0-2620 GCA_963623615.1 Oscillibacter sp. ER4
GATCAGCGCTGTCCACAGTCGAAACGCCCGTGTCCGCCGCGGGCGGCGCGCTCTGGGAACTGCCGTCCAGCAGCTCGACGTCGGACGCCTCGATCCAGTTTTCCGTCACGTAGCCGTCGCAGTAATAAACGCACACGCGGTCGCCGACGTTCAGCAGCGGCGCGTACGCGACCTCGGCCGCGCTCATGCGCACGGAGAAGGCGCTCTCGCCGTCAAAGCGCAGGAAGTAGATGCTGTTGCCGCTGACGACCGCCGTGCGGATCTCGGCAATCGTGCCCTCGACGCTCTTATAATCGCTTGGCGTGACGTCGATCTCGCTCTGGTCGTCGGAGATGAGGTTATTTTTGAGCAGCATCTGACGGTAGTTCGCCTCGCAGTCGGCGACTGTCGAGCCGGTGGCGACGATCTGATACTGGTTGACGTTGACCATCGCGTACATCTTGACGAGCTCGCTCGCATCCTTGAGCGCCATGAAGTATGTCGGCTGCTCGGCGATGTTTAAAAGCAGTGGGAACGTCGCGTTGTAGCGCAGGTTCTGCACCTGACCCTTGGCGCTGTCCATTGCGCTGTATTCCGTCGCGCCCGCGCAGGGATAGTACTTCGTCTCCTTCGTGCGCTGGTTCGAGAGCAGAAAGCCGATGTTGCTCTCGTCACCGCCGACGCTCGTGACGCCCGTGTAGAGGTAAACGTCGTCGCCCTCGGCAAGGTAGTTGTAGCCGTCGGTCGTGACCGTCACGTCGCGCTGACCGAAGATCGAGTTCCAGAAGCCGTTGTGGTACTGGCCGTAGTAGTCGTACTGCTCGATGATGAGCTCGGCGGAGTAGACGTGGTCGACCCACGCGGGCGGCTCTCCGTAGTATTCGCTCTCGCCCGTGATGGCGTTGACGAGCACCGCGCCGTGGTTGTCCGTGCCGCCGAACAGACCGATGGTCTTTTCCTTCTTGGCGCAGACCCAGTAGGGCGTGCCGTTCTCGTCGATCTCAAAGACCGGCTCTTCAAACATATAGGTTGGATACGCGAAGCGCAGGTGGCGGTAAAGGTTGCGGGAGAAGTGCTCGGCGGTCGTGTACTTCATGCCGTCGGAAAGGCGCACGACCTCGACGTTCTGCGTGACCATGTCGATGATGAGGTAGGCGGGAAGTCCCTCCGAGCGGTTGTTGAACCACTTGATGATGTCGCCGTAGCGCAGCGGCGTGACGCGCACGGGGCGGCCATGATAGTTGATCTGCGTGTAGTTTTCGGCCACCTCGAATTGCGAGACCATGTCGGCCAGCTCGCCGAGCTTGCGGTCGCCGAGCTTTTCGGCGCTGTCGCGGTCGAGCATCGGGATGCGGTCATAGGAGACCTCTTCGATTTCGCTTGCAAAGCTGCCGCTCTCGATCGGCAGCAGTGCCTGATAGTCCTTGGCCCGCAGCACGACCCACGACGTCAGCGCGCCGACGAGTGCCGTGACGATCATCAGCGCCACAACGAGAAACGGCACGGTGCACTGCTTTTTGACGAACGTGAAATAGCCCTTGGCCCCCGTGTCCTGAAAGCCGGAGGTGAAAAGCGCGCAGATGCAGTACGTGACGCAGAGCAGCAGCACGAAGCCATAGAACTCTTCGGCATGCAGGTTGATGGCGGGCAGCTGCACGTAGAAGAAGATCGCGCCGACGAGCAGCGTGATGAGCGTGTTGACCGCGATGCGGCCGCCCTTGCTGCCGATCGACTTGCGGGGCTTGCGCTCCTTCTTGGGCTTGGGAGCGGCGCTCGGGTCAAACTGGAAGCCGCCGGCGTCCGAGCCGGAAAATTTGATGTTCATAGAATATTTCCTTCCTGATGAAATGGGAACAACACTTAATTATAGTATACCGTGATTTCCCTGCAAAAACAAGGGCAGGCGGCAAATCGTACACCGGCAGCACGAAAAGTGAAAATGAAGGACGCAAAAGATGATTGTGCATGTCGTACGGGAAAAGGGGTCGATAAGTTATATACAGTGGCTAAAAATGCAATTTATTGAAACTTTAACTTGCTATTTTTGCTTTGCTTCGCTATCATGGCGGTAGAGCGGCATGTGAGTGCCGCCCAATATCGAACGAAGGAGAGTTTGTATGAAAAGATTGTCTCTGAAAGCAACGTCCCTCACCCTGGCACTTGTTCTCGCACTCAGTCTCTCCGTTACCGCCTTCGCAGATAACAACGATCCCTCGCTGACCCGCGCCGAAGTGACGCAGGAGGTCATCAAGAACATGGGCCTCGCCGCGCAGGCGGAAGCGAGCGCCAAGGATGCAAGCGCATTCAAGGATGTTGCCGAGAGCAGCAAGTTTGAAGGCGCGATCAACCTCGCCTACTCCAAGGGCATCGTCAACGGCGTCAGCAAGGACGCGTTTGCGCCCGACACGGCTGTCACACAGCTGGAAGCGGCCGCGATGGTCCTGCGCAGCACTGGCCTGGACAAGGCGCTGCTGAAGGACTGGCCTGCGGACTATGACGACATGGCCGTCTGGTCCGGCCTGATGGACGGCCTGACCTACGAGGCCGTCAAGCCCGTGACCGCAGCGATGCTTGAGCAGATGCTCAAAAATGCCGCGGCGATCGCCGACAAGCCAATCATCGGCATCAGCTGGTCCTATAA
>CAVFND010000120.1:2630-5252 GCA_963623615.1 Oscillibacter sp. ER4
GAATTACGACTCCCACAAGACGATCTTCAAGACCGTCGGCGCCATCCCCGTCGAGCTCGATCAGGTGACGAGCACGGCGGTGAAGTACGATGCCGAGGGCAAGATCGAATCCGCATATCTCGAAGAGAGCGGCATGCTCAAGCAGGAATACGCCGACAAGGTGAAGGAAAAGGATCTCACGACCAGCAACGTCAGCGCTGTGATGCAGGCCATCGACGGCGTGTTCTTCACCGGCGGCGAGGATGTGAGTCCGTCTCTGTTCAAGGTCCCCGAGAAGGAAAAGAACGAGGGCGAAGAGATCAACGCCACGCGCGATATCTCCGACTACATGCTCATGGCCTATTGCCTTGAAAAAGACGTGCCGACGTTCGCGGTCTGCCGCGGCGAACAGGTGATGTCCATCGTTTCCGGCTGCACGTTCATTCAGGATATCCCCAACTACTATAAGGAGCAGGGCGCGACCTATCACGACTCGCACAGAATGCCCGTCGGCACGCCTGACCGCACCTATGCCCGTCACGATGTGGTCATCAACAAGGACGCCTCCAAGTGGCTCTACAAGATCGTCGGCTCCACGGAGCTGAAGAACGTCTCCTCCTGGCACCACCAGGCGGTCGGCGGCGTTGAGGGCACGAACCTCACCGTCGTCAGCACGGCGACGATCGACGGCGTGGAGATTATCGAGGCGGTCGAGCGTCAGGACAAGACGTTCTGCCTCGGCTTACAGTTCCACCCCGAGAACGACTGCAAGTATGTGCTCTACACCAAGACCCCCGAAAAGGCCCTGTGCGACTACGAGACCTGCCTGAGCTTCTTCAAGACGCTGGTCGAGTATGCGGGCAAGTAAAGACACGTACCGTACAACAGAATGCATAGAAAAGGTCCCGTCTTCGGACGGGACCTTTTTTCTATATTGAGAGCGTTTACGATGCCTTCTGCGCCTTCAGAATGGCGACGGCCTCGCGGGCGGAGGCGCCGGCGTCCTCGCCGTAGAAGTCCGCGCCGATCTCGTCGCAGAAGCTCTGACTGATGGGCGCGCCGCCGATGATGACCTTGATCTGGTCCTGCAGGCCGCGCTCGTGGACAAGGTCAACGACGCGGCGCATCTCTTCCATCGTGGTGGTCAGCAGCGACGAGCAGGCGATCACGCCGCAATGGTTCTGCACGGCGGTGTCGACAAACTTTTCCGCCGAGGCGTCGGTGCCGAGGTCAAAGACCTCAATGCCGCTGCCCTCCATCATGATCTTGACGAGGTTTTTACCGATGTCGTGCATGTCGCCCTTCACGGTGCCGAGGCATACGCGGCCGACGGGCTCGCTGCCCTCGCCGACCATCAGGGGCTTCAAAAACTCCGTGGCGGCGGACATGCAGCGCGCGGCCATGAGCATTTCAGGCACGAACGCGCGGCTGGCGGAAAATGCGTCGCCGAGGCGGTTCATGCCGACGATCATGCCCTTGGAGAGAATGTCGCTCGGGCCGTGGCCTTCGTCGAGCGCCTGCTGGCAGAGGGTGAGCAGCTTTTTCTGCTGGCCGCGCTCAAGCGCGCGGGCGATCAGTTCAAGGATGTCGGCGGACTCCTGCGCGGAGGCCGCGGCTTGCATCGTCTCCGCCTTTGACTCGCCGATCTTGCGCTTCAGCACGGCGGGGAGCGGGGAGACGGGGATGTGCAGCCCAGCGTTGTATTCGTTCACGGCCTGATCGAGGTACTGATCTACGTGCGGGAAGACCGTGCCGGGAATGCCGTAGGTGATCGAGGGGATGAAATGCCCGCCGGGGCAATAGCGCGCGAGCGCGTTTCTTGCGTAGGCAAGGATCTCGTCGGGCTTGGAGTCCACGCGGTCGATGGCCGCGCCGAAGCCGCCCATGAGTGTGAGTTTGCCGTTTAAATGGCGCTGGAGGGCGGGGATATCGTTCTCCGGCAGCACGCCCTGCCAGACCTGGATGCCGATCTCGGCCATGTCGTCCACAATAGGGACGAGGTACGAGTCGGCATGGTGGATGGCGATGACGCCGCGCGAGCGGATGTAGCCGTAGAAGCGGCGGTAGGGCTCTTTGAAGAACTCGCGCCACATGTCGGGCTTCATAAAGAGGGCGTTTTTCGTGCCCCAGTCATCGTGGGAGAAGATGACGTCGGGCTGCAAGCCGTCGATCAGGCGGCGGACATAGTCAAGGCGGTACTGCGTGATCGCCTCGATGAGCTCGTGCATCTCGTCGGGATGCTCGTAGAGCGCGGTCAGCGTATCTTCAAAGCCCATGAGGAAGTGGCACTGCTCAAAAATGCCCGTGCCCATGAAACCGGCGAGCAGTGTCCCCTCGGCATCGGCGGCTGCGCGCATCTGTGCGCGGCACTCCTCCCAGCCCTCGGTGCAGACGCTCAGGTCGGGAACGTGGACGGTCTCTTTCCAGCGGGTGATGTCTGTGCAGACGGTCAGCTCCGGCGTGTGAAGCGGGATAGCGCCGGGGGCATCCTCGGGAAAGCTGATGGTCGTGCCCCAACGGTCTTTCGTCACGCTGCCGCGCTTGCGGTTGCCGCGAAGGAAGATGTTGATGGGATCGCTCAGGCACATATGGAGCGCCTCGTACTGGCGGAGCTGGCGCTCGGGCTGGCCGTCAGACTTGATG
>CAVFND010000121.1:0-5193 GCA_963623615.1 Oscillibacter sp. ER4
TTCTTTCCCCTTGCGGTGCCGCTTTGCGGCGGGGAAAATGCAAAAGAAAAAGGAGGAGCAAAACTTATGAAACTTGTCACCAACGGTCGCCTCATCACCCGCGACGCGAGCGCACAGGGCTATTACGAGCATGGCACCGTCGCCTTCGAGGGCACGAAGATCGTCGAAGTCGGCGAGGAAGCAGCGATTCGCGCCAAGTATCCCGGCGCCGAGATCATCGACGCCAAAGGCGGCGTCATCATGCCCGCGTTCATCAACGCGCACACGCACATCTACTCCGCCCTCGCCCGCGGCCTTTCCATCGTCGGCAACAATCCGACGAATTTCTACGAAGTGCTCGACGGCACATGGTGGGCCATCGACCGCCATTTGATGATGGACGGCACAAGGGCGTCCGCCACCGCGCTGTACATGGACTCCATCAAGCAGGGCGTGACGACGATCTTCGACCATCACGCCTCTTTCGGCGAGATCCCCGGCTCGCTCCACACGATTGCCGAGGAGAGTAAGCGTCTGGGCCTTCGCTCCTGCCTCTGCTACGAGGTGTCGGATCGCGACGGCGAGGAAAAGTGCTTACAGGCCATTCAGGAGAACGCCGATTTCATCACCGAGTGCGAGAAGAACAAGGACCCGATGCTCGCGGCAATGTTCGGCGGCCACGCGCTGTTCACGATCTCCGATAAAACCTTCGACCGCATGGTCGAGGCCAACAACGGCCGCACGGGCTACCATATCCACGTGTCCGAGGGCATGAACGATGTGTACGATTCTCTCCAGAACTATGGCCGCCGCCCCGTCCAGCGTTTGCAGGACCACGGCATCCTCGGCCCCAAGACCATCCTCGGCCACTGCATCCACGTCAACACCGCCGAAATGGAGATCATCAAGGAGACCGGCACGATGGTCGTGAACAATCCGGAATCCAACATGGGCAACGCCATCGGCATCTGCCCTGTGATCCAGCTCTACAAGCGCGGCATTTTGCTCGGCATGGGCACCGACGCCTACACGAACGACATGCTTGAGTCCCTCAAGGTCGCCCTCTGCTCCCAGCGCAGCCAGAACTGCCTGCCGAACGTCGGCTGGTGCGAGGTCACGGACATGCTCTTCAAGAACAACGCGAAGATCGGCGAGAAATACTTCCCCGACACGCTCGGCGTGCTGAAGCCCGGCGCCGCGGCGGACATCATCGTCATGGATTATAAGCCGTTCACCCCGTTCTCCGACGAGAATATCGACGGCCACATGATCTTCGGCATGACGGGCCGCCAGTGCCAGACCACCATCGCCGCCGGCAAGACCCTCATGCTCGACCGCGAGCTCGTCGGCATCGACGAAGAAGCCGAAAACGCGCACATTCTCGAAGCGGCCAAGAAGCTCTGGGGAGACCTGAATCACAGAAAATATTGATATAGTTTCTGTGCATCCTCACTCCCCTTCACGCCTCGCCCGCTCGACGCGCGCTCCGCGATAGGTGTTTTTTGTGACGCACATGTCGTCACAAAAAATGATTCATTGACAGTCCCCTGCTTCCAACGGCAGAGGCCGTCATCAATATCCAGCCAGCGACAGCGGAGACAAAAGCAGCCCAAATCGTAACGATCCAAACGCCATCGTTCTCTGCAAAAGGGCATTTCACCCCGCGCACCCCGCAGCTTTCTCTTGGGGTTCCAAAGGGGCCATTCTCTTTTGCAAAGAGAATGGCCCCTTTGATCTCCCGCCGCAACACCTGCGGCCCGCCGGAGGCCCGCGCCTCCACTTCCCCGCCGCTTTCGCGGCATTCAAATGAAAGGAGCACCCCCTTATGTCTGAAAAAATGTATCCCATCCCGTTCGACTCTCTGATGAACTGGGTCACGACCGAATACGCACAGTGCGGCGACGTGTTCGGCGTTCATAAGCACTATCACGCCGACGGCAAGACGCTGCCCATCTTCGGCGAGCGCATCGAAACGCCGTTCGGCCCCGCTGCCGGCCCCAACAGCCAGCTCGCGCAGAACATCATCGCGGCCTATGCCGCGGGCGCGCGCTTTTTCGAGGTCAAGACCGTCCAGAAGATGGACGGCGCGGAGCTTGCCGCCTGCGTCCCCCGCCCCTGCATCCTCGCCGCCGATGAGGGCTACAACCAGGAGTGGTCGACTGAGCTGACCGTGGCGCAGGCACAGGACGAGTACATCAAGGCCTGGTGCGCGCTCAAGGTCATGAGCAAGGTCTACGGCTTCGGCGATCCCGACGGGTTCCTCTTCAACATGTCCGTCGGCTATGACTTAGAGGGCATCAAGGGCCGCAAGGTCAACACCTACATCAACAACATGATGGACGCAAGCAGGACCGCTCAGTTCAAGGAGTGCAAGAAGGTCCTGACCGAGATGTTCCCCGAGGAGAAAGACTTCATCGCCTCGATCTCCCCCAACGTCTCGCGCTCCGTCACGCTTTCCACGCTCCACGGCTGCCCGCCGCAGGAGATCGAACGCATCGCGACGTACCTCTTAAAGGACAAACACCTGCACACGTTCGTCAAGTGCAACCCGACGATCCTTGGCTACAAGACCGCACGCAGCATCCTCGATTCCATGGGCTATGACTACATCGTCTTCGACGAGCACCACTTCAACGAGGACCTCCAGTGGGAGGACGCCGTTCCGATGTTCGAGCGGCTGCAAAAGCTCGCGGATAAGCAGGGCCTTGAGTTTGGCCTCAAGCTCTCCAACACCTTCCCCGTCGACACGACGCGCGGCGAGCTTCCCAACGAGGAAATGTACATGTCCGGCCGCAGCCTCTTCCCGCTGACGATCGAGATGTGCAATCGCATCTCCCGCGCGTTCGGCGGCAAAATGCGCATTTCGTTCGCCGGCGGCGCGGAGTATTTCAACTGCGACAAGCTGTTTGCCGCGGGCATCTGGCCCATCACCGTCGCCACCACGATCTTAAAGCCCGGCGGCTACAACCGCCTGCACCAGATGGTCGAAAAGGTCGAAAATCTGCCGTACCGCGCATTCACGGGCAACGATCCCTCCGCGATCTCCGACCTCGCGGCCTCCGCCCTGCACGACTTCCACCACTTAAAGCCCATCAAGCCCCTGCCCTCCCGCAAGAGCAAAGAACAGGTGCCTCTTCTCGACTGCTTCGAGGCCCCCTGCAAGGGCGGCTGCCCGATCGAGCAGGATATCCCCGAATACCTCGAGCTCTGCCGCAAGGGCCTCTATGCCCCGGCCCTCAAGCTCATCACCGAGAAGAACGCCCTGCCGTTCATCACCGGCACCATCTGCGCGCACCGCTGCCAGGGCAAGTGCTCGCGCAACTTCTACGACGAGTCCGTCCACATCCGCGACACGAAGCTCCTTGCCGCCGAAAAGGGCTGCAACGCTCTGATGGCCTCCCTCCGCATGCCCGCGCCCATCGAGGATAAGAAGGTCGCCATCGTCGGCGGCGGCCCGACCGGTATCGCTGCGGCCTACTTCCTTGGCCGCGAGGGCGTTCCCACCACGATCTTCGAGCGCGAGCGCAAGCTCGGCGGCGTGCCGCGCTACGTCATCCCCGCCTTCCGCATCAGCGACGAGGCCATCGACAAGGACGTCGCGCTCATGGAGCGCTACGGCGTCAAATTAAAGCTCGGCAAGCCCGCCCCGTCCGTCGAACAGCTCAAGAAGATGGGCTACACCCACATTCTGATGGCCACCGGCGCGTGGAAGCCTGGCAAGCTCGATATCGAGGGCAACGTGCAGGGCGTCATCGAGTGGATGAAGCGCATGAAAAAGCAGGTCAAGCCGTGCCTCAGCGGCAACATTGTCGTCGTCGGCGCGGGCAACACCGCGATGGACGCCGCGCGCGTTGCCAAGCGCATGGGCGCGCACGCGACCATCCTCTACCGCCGCACGAAGAAGTTTATGCCCGCCGACGAGCACGAGCTCCAGCTCGCCATCGACGAGGGCGTTGAATTCGTTGAGCTGGCCGCGCCCGTCAAGCAGAGCCGCGGCAAGCTCCTGTGCGACAAGATGATCCTCGGCGAGCCCGATGAGACCGGCCGCCGCAGCCCCGTCAAGTCCGGCGAGCAGTTCACCATCCCCTGCGACATGGTCATCTCCGCCGTCGGCGAGCAGGTCGACGCCGAGCTCATGGCCGCGAACGGCATCGAGATGGAGCGCAAGGGTCCCGCGTTCGAGACGAACATCCCCGGCGTCTACTGCGCGGGCGACGCGCACCGCGGCCCCGCCACCGTGGTCGAGGGCATTGCCGACGCCGCGCACTTTGCCGAAGTGGTCGTCGGTCACCCGCACGTCTACGACATTCCCGCCGAGGCCGACGTGACCGAGTTCGACGCGCAGGCCAAGAAGGGTATTCTCTCGATGGCCAGCAAGTGCGTCTGCGACGGCGAGCGCTGCTTACAGTGCTCCACCATGTGTGAAAACTGCGTCGATTCCTGCCCGAACCGCGCGAACGTCGTCATCAAGATGGCCGACGGCTCACACGAGATCGTCCACGTCGACAAGATGTGCAACGAGTGCGGCAACTGCACGCAGTTCTGCCCCTATGCCAGCGAGCCCTGCCACGACAAGTTCACACTCTTCCAGGCGAAGGAAGACATGGACGAGAGCGAGAACTACGGCGTGCTCTTCGAGGACGACGACATGGTCCGCCTGCGCTACGAGGACGGCGTGAAGGAATACGACCTTGCCTCCTGCGACAACGATCTCCCCGTCGAACTTGAGGCCCTGATCCTCACCGTGCGCGACAAGTACAGCTATCTGTACGCATAACAAAAACGCAAAATGATAAGAGGAGCCGGTGCATCGCACCGGCTCCTCTTCCCTGTCACGGGCAAAAAAGAGCGCTGCACAAGCAGCGCTCTTTTTTGTTTTATAGTTCGCCTTACTTCTCGATCAGGTTGAGCTGATAGATGATCTTGGCGATCTGCGCGCGGGTCAGAGAAGCGTCGGGCTCGAAGGTGTTCTCGGTCATACCGTCGATGACCTTCGCGTCGACGAGCGCCATCACGTAGCCGTCCTTGCAGTCGGTGAAAATGCTGTCGTTCTTGGACTCGGCGAGCTTGTTGAGCTTGGCCGCGATCTGGCAGAACTCCAGGCGGGAGATGGCCTTGCTGCCGTCGAGGTCAGCATCCACGAGCGCGAGCTCGGCAGCCTTGGCGATGGTGTTCTTGCTCCAGTCGGCGCCGGTGGCGTCCTCAGCCTTGAGG
>CAVFND010000122.1:0-5169 GCA_963623615.1 Oscillibacter sp. ER4
CGCGAACGGCAAGATCTTCCACGGTGATGCCGTGAGTGATCTGGAGCACGACATCATGGAGGTCGGCGGCCTGTTCCAGTACATGAAGAAAAACGCAAAGGCATAAAAGGAGGCAGCTATGGAACTCAAAAAACCGGCTGTTGCCGGAACGATGGAATCCAGCGATATCATGGTGATGATCCGCCCCAACGAGGAGAAGGGGATCGAGATCGATATTCAAAGTGACGTGAAGGCGACCTTCGGCGATGCGATCGAGGCGACCATCCGCGAGGTGCTCGCAGACTTCGGCGTGAGCGATGCCGTCGTTGCGGTCGTCGATAAGGGCGCACTCGACTTTGTCATTCGCGCGAGAATGCAGTGCGCCATCTGCCGTGCGGCAGAGGTGTCCTACGACTGGGGAAAGGAGGACCCAAATGCCTAAATCCGAACTGATGCGTACCTCCATGTACGCCGGCGGGACGAGTCCCGTCAAAATGATCCAGGCGGGCTTTTATAACGAAGACTGCCTTGTTTATGACCTTGAGGACTCCGTATCTGCGGGAGAAAAGGATGCGGCGCGTTTTCTTGTTTACAATGCAGTGAAGTATCAGCGCCCGAAGGATAAATACGTCCTCATCCGTGTCAATGGCATTTACTCCAAGGAACTCGACGAGGACCTCGAGGCCGCCGTGCGCGCGCAGCCAGACGCTATCCGCATCCCAAAGGTCGAATACGCCGAGGAGGTGCAGCGCATCGACGCGAAGATGACCGCTATTGAGAAAAAGGCGGGCCTGCCTGTCGGCGGCATCAAGCTCTGGTGCAACATCGAGTCCTACCTCGGTGTCATCAACGCACAGGCGATCGCCACGGCGAGCCCCCGTGTAGCCGCGATGGCTCTCGGTGCGGAAGATTTCACCGCCAGCATGTCCGCCCAGCGCACCAAGCCTGGCTGGGAAATTTTCTATGCACGCAACGCCATCCTCATGGCCTGCCGTGCGGCAGGCATTTCAGCGCAGGATGCAGTTTTCTCTGACATCAACGATGCTGAGGGGCTGCAGCGCGACCTTGAAATGACGCGTACGCTGGGCTTCGACGGCAAGACCTGCGTCCACCCGCGCCAGATCGACACGGTGAACGCATGCTTTACCCCGTCGGAAAAGGAAATCCGCAACGCAAAGCGCGTGCTCGAAGCGCTGGAGGAGGCTGCACGCAACCACACGGGCGTGTGCGTGCTCGACGGCGGCATGGTCGATAAGCCGATGGAGCTGCGCGCCCGCACGACGCTTGCCAAGGCGGCAGCCGCCGGCATCAAGGTTGGAGGTGTCAAGGAATGATCAAGAATAGTCTGGGCCGCGAATTGCCCGAGAAGATCGGCGATTACGTTGTTCGCCCCTATCAGGGCGCTTATGCAACGCCTGCGCCGCAGGAGACGGTCGTGACCAAGCGCGTCATGGGCCACCGCATCCCCGGCGATACGAAGCTCCTGCCTGATTTGAAGGCTGCCATCAAGGCATCGGGCCTGCGCGACGGCATGACCATCTCGTTCCACCACTCGTTCCGCGAGGGCGACATGGTCATCGGCCAGGTGCTCACGGCCATCCGGGAGCTCGGCATCAAGCATCTGCGCTTTGCGCCAAGCGCTGTTGTCAATATTAAAAATCCCTCCATTGTCGACTTTGTCCGCGATGGTACGATCGACCGCATCGAGGCCAGTGGCATCCGCGGCCAGCTCGGCGACGCCGTGCTCGCCGGTGAGATGGAGAATCCCGTCATCCTGCGCACCCACGGCGCGCGTCCCCGCGCCATCGAAGCGGGCGAGCTTCAAATCGACGTCGCCTTCATCGGCGCGTCCGCGTCCGACGATTACGGCAACTGCACGGGCCAGATCGGCCCCAACGCCTGCGGCTCCCTCGGCTATGCCTTTGTGGACGCGCACAACGCCGGCTGCGTCGTGGTCGTGACGGATAACCTTGTGGACTATCCCTGCCTGCCCGCGTCCATTTCCCAGCAGTATGTGGACTACGTCGTCAAGGTCGATCAGATCGGCGACCCGGAGAAGATCGGCAAGGGCGCGGCCCGCCTGACGAAGAACCCGCGCGATTTGATGATCGCCGAGCGCACGGCGGACGTGATCGCGGCCTCCCGCCTTTTTAAGGACGGCTTCTCTTTCCAGACTGGCGCGGGCGCCATCGCCATCGCCACCACCAAGTATCTTGCCGACCGCATGCGCGAGCGCGGCGTGAAGGCGAGCTTCGCCCTCGGCGGCATCCCCGCGGCGATCATCGACATGTACGATGAGGGCCTTGTGCGCGTGGTCGAGTGCAGCCAGAGCTTCGACGCGGTCGCGGCGTCCGCCATTTCGACCCGCCCCGGCGTCGTGGAGATCGACAACGCAGACTATGCCAACGCCTACTCCAAGGGCGGCTTCCTCAACCGTGAGGACTTCGGCGTGCTCGGCGCGCTCGAGGTCGATACCGACTTCAACGTCAACATCCTCACCGGCTCCTCCGGCGAGATGATGGGCGGTCTCGGCGGCGGCCCGGACGTTGCGGGCGGCGCGGCCATCTCCATCGTCACCATCCCCATTATCCGCGGGCGCACGCCGTCCATCGTGAAGAAGGTATTCACCCTCTGCACGCCGGGCGAGACGGTCGCCGCCGTTGTGACGGAGGCGGGCGTCGCGCTCAACCCGAAGCACAAGAGCTATAACGAGCTCAAGGAGGACCTTGAAAAGACCAGCCTGAAGCTCGTGACCATCGAGAAGCTGCAGCGGCTTGCCGAATCCCTCACCGGCGTGCCCAAGCCCATCGAGACGAGCGACCGCGTGGCCTGCATCGTGGAATACCGCGACGGTACGGTCATCGACGTGATCCGGGAGGTCAAGCGCTGATGTACCTCACGCAGAAATTTGCCGCGTTCATCGCCCAGACAAAATATGACGACCTGCCCGAGCAGGTCGTCATGCTGGCGAGAGAGCGCATTATGGATACCCTGGGCGCGGCCATTGCCGGCAGCGTGAACTGGGAGTACGCTTTGCAGCTGCGCGAAGCGTGCGGAAACCTCGGCAGCGGAGATTGCGGCGTGATCGGCGGGGAGAAATGCTATCCCGCCGCGCACGCGGCCATGATCAACGCCACCTACGCCCACTCGGTCGAGCTGGACGACGGACACAAAAACGCCGGCTGTCACGCCGGCGCTGTGGTGGTCCCGGCCGCGCTCACGATGGCGCAGGCGCTGGGAAAGAGCGGAAAAGAGCTCATCACCGCCGTCGCCATCGGCTACGAGGTGACGTACCGCATCGCTTCGCACGTGAACCCAGCGCAGATCAATAAGGGCTTCCACCCCTCAAGCAACTGCGGCGCCTACGGCGCGGCGGCGGTCGCGGGCAAGCTCATGGGACTGAGTGAGGAACAGCTTGCAAACGCCCTTGGTCAGGCCGGAATGCTCGCGAGCGGCACGATGGAGGCGACCAAGTCCGGCCAGCGTGCCAAATGCGTGCAGGTGGGCAACGCCGCCTACAACGGCATCCTCGCGGCCTATCTTGCCGAAACCGGCATGGAGGGCTGCCTGACCGCGCTCGAAGGCCCGAACGGCCTTTTTGCCACGCAGTCGGAAAACGTCGATGTCGAGGACGTCTGCCGCGATCTCGGCAAGGTCTACACCATCGGCGATACGTATAACAAGATGTATCCCTCCTGCCGTCATGCCCAGCCGGGCATTGAAGCGGCGCTGGACCTCGGCGTGGAGCACGGGATCGACCCGGACGACGTCGCCGCCATCCACATCGGTACGCACAAGGTCGCCTATGAGCTGACCGGCATCATCAAGGAGCCGAAAAACTCCGGCGAGGCGAAGTTCAGCCTGGCCTACGGCAGCGCCGTCGCGCTGCGCGAGCATGGCTTCGGCGTGGCGAACCTGATGGAAAAAAGCTACACCGACCCTGAAACGCTCCGGCTCGCCGACAAGGTCACCTGCGAGATCGACCCGGACGTGCAGGCCGTTTTCCCGAAAAAGCGCGGCGCGAAGGTCCGCATCGAATTAAAGGATGGCACGGCGTATGAAAAGGAACTCTACGACTTAAAGGGCTCGCCGAGCAACCCCGTCAGCACCGCCGAGCTCGAGCGAAAGTTCATGAGCAATGCAAAAGCCGCCATGGAGGAGACGCGGGTGCGGGAGCTTTTGAATCTGCTGCGGCGCGTGGAAACACTTTCGTCCGTGGATGAGATCACCGCGCTCGCTTACTGATCCGTCAGGCAGGGGAGGGTGTAGTCGTCCCGGCACATCTGGCGCACGAGCCGAATGAGCGATTTGGTGTACTGCGGGAAATACTTTCCCTTCTGCGAGATGAGAAAGATCGAATTTTTCGCCGTCAGGTCCTTGATGGGGAACACGTTGAGCTGATTGTCCGGCGGACACATCTGGTTGAGCTTTTTGATGTTGGGTAAGTACATCGAAAGGCAGAACGAGCAGGCGTAGTCGTTCGAGGTCAGGATATGCAGCAGGTCCGGCTGATTCGCTTCATACACGATGTTGAGCGAGATGCCGTTGGCCTGTAAAAAATCGTCGAGGATTGTGCGGGAATTGAAGCCCGCGTGCGCCGCCGTGAAGGGGAGCCCCTCGAAAAGATGAAGGTCCGCGCCCTGCGCGAACGTCTCCTTGCAGGCGGGATAGTCGGCGGCGAAGTGCGTGCGCAGCAGGTTGTCCGACACGACGAGGTACAGATCCTCGTCCATCACGCGCTTGAATTCCAGCGTCGGCGCGGAGCGGCGCGTCAGTCCGCCGAGCACGAGATCGAGCTTGTTTTCAAGCAGCATGTCGAGCATTTCGCTCGTCGGCGCGCTCACGGCCTTGAGCGTCACGTTCGGGAACTGCTCCTGATAGCGCTTCAAAAGGTCGGGGAAAAAGATGCGCAGCCGCCCCTCGGTGATGCCGAAGTGGATCTCGCCGCTGTTGCCGGTGCGCAGCTCCTCGAGCGACTGCTCGGCGTTTTTCTCGATGCGCTCAATCTCGCGGAAGGCCTCAAGCAGCGTCTGCCCGGCGTAGGTCAGCGCGAAGGTTGGCTTGCGCTCAAAGAGCGTCAGCCCGTACTCGTGCTCCAGCGTTTTAAGATACCGGCTGAGACACTGGTGCGAGATATAGAGCTTCTGCGCGGCGTGGGAGATGTTGAGCGTCTCGGCCAGCGTGATGAAG
>CAVFND010000123.1:0-5095 GCA_963623615.1 Oscillibacter sp. ER4
CTCTATAGCGGTATGCTAAAGAAAACTTAAAGTTACTCACTGTGCTGCAACTTAAAGCGCACTTTCATCTCAGGAGGAATTTCATGGTCTACACGGTCGGCGAAATGGCGAAAAAGCTGGAGGTCCCCGCCTCCACGCTGCGCTATTACGATAAGGAGGGCCTGCTGCCCTTTGTGGAGCGCTCGCCCGGCGGCATCCGCATGTTTCAGGAGTCGGACTTCGAGTGGTTACAGGTCATCGGCTGCATGAAAAAGGCCGGCATGTCCATCAAGGACATCCGCCAGTACATCGAGCTCGCCCTGCGCGGCGACGACACCATCGACACACGCCTTAAAATGTTCGCGCACCAGCGTGACGTGCTGCTCGCGCAGATGGAGGAAATGCGCCGCACGCTCGAGACTGTGGAATACAAATGCTGGTTCTACGAGACGGCAAAGGCCGCGGGCACGATCGACGTCCCAAAGGATATGGCGGACGAGGACGTGCCCGCGCGCTTCCGCGCCATCCGGCGCGAGCTCAAGACCATTCCACAGGAGTAAAGGCAAACCACTTTTCTGCCGGCAAGCAGGAAATTGGAATTAAAACGGATAGGAGAGAACAATATGGAGCGGATCAAAAAGAATTTCGGCTTTGGCTGCATGCGCCTGCCGATGATCGGCGAAGAGGTGGATATCGAGCAGACCAAGCAGATGGTGGACGCGTTTTTAGACGCTGGCTTCAACTACTTTGACACCGCGCACGGCTACATTCAGGGCAAGAGCGAAAAGGCGCTCAAGACCTGCCTGACAAGCCGCTACCCGCGTGACAAGTACATCCTGACGGACAAGCTGACGGCAAACTACTTCAAGACCGAGGCGGATATCCGACCGTTTTTCGAGAGTCAGCTGGAAATTTGCGGTGTGGAGTACTTCGACTTTTACCTGATGCACGCGCAGGGCCTTGTCAACTATGACCACTTCAAGGAGTGCCGCGCGTATGAGACGGCGTTCGCGCTCAAAAAAGAGGGCAAGATCCGCCACGTCGGCATTTCGTTCCACGACCGCGCCGAGGTGCTTGAGCGCATCCTGACCGAGTATCCCGAGATCGAGGTTGTCCAGATTCAGTTCAACTACGTCGACTACGACGACCCCGCCGTGCAGAGCCGCAAGTGCTACGAGGTATGCCGCAAGTTCAATAAGCCCGTCATCGTCATGGAGCCCGTCAAGGGCGGCAACCTTGTAAACCTGCCCGAGGACGCGAAGGCCGTGCTTGAAGACCTGCACGACGGCAGCCCCGCAAGCTACGCCATCCGCTTTGTCGCGGGCTTCCCCGGCATGATGATGGTGCTCTCCGGCATGAGCAGCATGGAACAGATGCAGGACAACATCTCGTTCATGCGGGACTTCAAGCCCCTCGGCGAGACCGAGCGCGCCGCGGTCGAACGGGTGCAGGAGATTTTCCACAGCAAGAACCTCATCCCCTGCACGGCCTGCCGCTACTGCACGGACGGCTGCCCGAAGCACATCTCCATCCCTGACCTGTTCGCCATCATGAACACGAAGCAAATTCATCACGACTGGAACGCAGACTACTACTATGACGAAGTCCACACCGCGCCGGGCCGCAAGGCGTCCGACTGCTTAAAGTGCGGCAAGTGTGAAAAGGTCTGCCCGCAGCACCTGCCGATCCGCAAGCTCCTTGAGCAGGTCGCGGCAGAATTTGAAAAGAAACCCGCAGCGAACTGAATACAAACATAAAGCAGCACCGGCGAGAGAAAAGAATGGATCACTCTCGCCGGTGCTGTTTCCCTGCACTGATTCTTGACTTTTTATCGTAACACCGCGCTGCGGTGGATCTCTTAGTCTGCCGCTTTGGCCATTCGGCGAGGTGGACAGTGGACCCCAGAATTTTTATGTTTGTCGCCCTTTGTTTTAGGCTATGGCTGAAGTATAACGGTAAATCTTTAAGCGAACCTAAAAAGGGTGTAAACAAAGTATGAACATTTTGCATTGTTGGCCTGCGCCGCAATTCTCACATCCGCCGTTACAATCACTTTCGCGTTTCTTTTTCTCTCTTTTCATGTTTTACTGCGCCCTGCAGATGCTATTTATTCCTGCGGTAGCCCTGCTCGTCGCGGTACTCTGGGTGCTCGCGGCAGTAAGTGTCTCTATCGCCGCAGATCGTGTAGTCGCATTTGCAGCCGTTGGAGCAGGTCGTCTTGCGGATGAGCTTCGCGTGAATAAGCTCCATGCCGGCAAAATCCGGATTGCAGAGCGCTGGCATGACCTCGAGCAGGTCGTGCTTTCTGGCGAATTCCGCCGTGGGACATTCGGTGAACTCATAATAGATGGGCTTGTCCTTGTCAAACGGCGCAATGTTCATCTTGAAGTCGCCCCACTTGTCGCACCGCTTTTTCGCGTTCAAAAACGCGCGGTGCAGGAGCTTTTTGAAAAACGGCTTGTTGATGTCGATGAATTTGAGCTTGCCGAGCTTTCGGAACGATGGCAGGAACAGCTCGCCTTCCATTTCCTCGATCTCTTGAAGGCTCGTCACGTCCTTGCAGACGACGTAATACGCCATCAGCGCGACGCAGTCATAGTTGCCGCCTGGGCCGTTGTGGAAGTTTTTCTTCCCGCCAAGGTCAGTGCGCCAGTCGCTCAAAAAGTCGACATACTGCATCTGCACACGCTCCCAGACGGCCTCACTCTCCGATTCCGGATAGTGGCGCGCGATCTTCTCCTGGATCTGCGCCTTGCAGGGCGCGGAATAGATCACATGGCAGGTGCGGTCAAATTGCAGCTGATCGTCGTTCATTGTCTTCCCTCCCGTATTTCTTTTTTCGCTTGCAGATATCGGCGCGTCGGTTTTCCGCGAGGGGTTCTCCCTCTCTTACGCCTTCTGCGCTTTTTTCATCGTCATGAGCAGCCCGCCGAACATCCAGACGTTGCCGATGGCAAGCCACGCGCAGCGCAGGGCATTGCCAAACGGCTGGTTTCCAAGCAGCGCTGCGATAAAGTACACAAGCATGCCGAACGCCATGGAGAATACGCAGCACCACTTCGGATACGGAGTCAGCCTCTTTCGAAACGCGACGATCTGCGTCATCACCAGCACAAAGAAGAAGATCCAGAACAGCGCGAGCGGCGGCATCAGGAAGTATGCGCTGTACTGCGTCAAAAGCTCTTCGGAAAGCCCATGCTTCATCAAAAACACCGCCGCGCACACCGGCACATGGAAGCCGCACGCGCAGAACATCAGGTAACCGAAAATACCGGAACGGTATCGGTGCGCATATTTCGGCGACTTCGCCGCCATCAGGCGATAGACGCCGAAGCAGGCAAGTCCCTCAAGCACCATGCCGAAAAGTCCCAGCAGCGCCGCGGCGAAAAGGCCACCGTCCGAGGTCGAGGTGTAAGCCGAGATCATCTGCAAAACGCCTTCAAGCGCGTCATCCTCCACACCCCAGCCGAGGATCAGGTCGTCGGCGAGATGCAAGACGGACGCAAAAAGGCCGATGGTCAGCAGCTTTTGATGCGCGGCCAGTCAAGCTGACGCGAGATGCCGATGTCGTTGAAATCACTCATGTTTTGCCGACTCCTTCGCAAAGTCGAGGCGGACGATCTGCATGTCCATCATGCCGTCGCCGACCTTCGACAAGAAACGGAAGAATTTGCAGACGTTCTGGTTTCTCAAGTCGTTGTAGCCCAGCATGTAGCCGCGCGAGGACACGCGCAGCTTATCGCTCCACGCCGAAAGCTCGCGCTTCGCGTCGGAGACGGCGAAATACGCGCCGACGTCCTTGATCTCCGCGTCCTTCAGCCATGTTTTGAGCATCAGCTTGACCGCCTTGCGGTTCGCCGCGTCGAAGACGAGCTTGCCGCCGGGAAACGCCTCCGCCATCGCACACACGAGCGCCTTGACCTGCGGCGTGAGGAAATAGTAGAACACGCCCGCGGCGAAGAACACCGCGCCGCCGCTCGCGTCGATCTCACTGAACCACGACGTGTCATTTAAGTTGCAGGGGATGTTTTTCTCGCGCTCGAGCGCGGGCAGAAGTGCATCGCGCACGGCGATGACATTGGGAAAGTCGAGGTTGTAAATCTTGCACGTGCCGTTGTCGCAGGCGCGGCCCGTGGCGTCCAGCCCACAGCCGAGGTTTACGACCGCCGCGTTCGGGTGCGTTTGCAGATAGTCCCGCACCTCGCAGGCAAGGTCGTTCTGCCGCATGGCGACCTCCAAAAAGCCGAACTGCTGCATCATGCTCTGCGACTTTTTCGCGAGCGCGGAAAAGTCGTAGTCGATCTCATCGATCAAACGAACAGCCGTCTCGTCGCGGAACAGATTCGGGTAGATCTCCGAGCACATCTTGCGCGCGTAGAGCGGGATAACGAGCGTCTCCTGCACGGTGTTTTTCTCAATGTGGTACTTCATCGGTCTCTCCTTTCATTTGCCCGCGAGCTTCAGGCAGAAGTCGCAGCAGTCATTTCCGCGGCCGAGCGTCTTTGTGCGGTGCCAGACGAGCTTCGGGTGCAGGTCATCGTAAGCGATGTCGTCGCTGTCGCAGAAGCAGGGGCAGAGCTCTATGCAGCCATGCTCGACGCAGGTGCCGTGATAGGGACACTTTGTCATGCCGATGCGCCAGACGCCGCCGGAGGTCTGATACTCCGTGGCTGCAAAGCCCGCCGTCTCGCCGTAGAACTTTGGCGTCAGCTTGCTGAACAGCACCGGCGGCAGATGATAGAGCCCCGGCACCTTGAGCAGCTTGAGGATGGTTTTTCTCATTGTCCACGCGTGCTCCGCCACATAGCCGTGGACGGTTTGCAGTGCCTCGTCCTTGAGCATGACGGTCTGCAAGGTCTTATAGGCCGCGATGCCGGGCAAGATCTGGCTTTCCAAATGGAACTGCTTTTCCTTCGATGCGTTCAAATGCATCGAGCGCAGGCGCGACAGCTTTTCATCCAGCAGCCGATTCAATTCGGTGCCCTGTTCGGGGAATCGCTGCGCAATGGTCTCGCGGAACGCCGCGATGATGTAGTTTTCCTTCATGCGCTTTCCCTCACTTTCGCAAAAACGGCAGCGGCGGCAGCTCGTTTTGCTCGATGATACGCTCCAGCAT
>CAVFND010000124.1:0-5068 GCA_963623615.1 Oscillibacter sp. ER4
CAACCGCGCCTTACTATCGTGAGGCGCGAGTGACGGAAGAACGGCGGCAGACTGCGTGCCGAATGCGGCATTGCTGGCGCTCGCCGCATTGATGAGTGCTCCGGTAGGCGGAAATTAGACTGCACTTCTACAAGATGGGCAGAGCGGCAGCGGATAATAGGAGTAGACCAAATCGTATAGCAATGCTAACGCGGCAACGCCGCGCGCAGGCAGTGCAATCGGCAAGCATTGCAGCTCTTCGAGCTGCTCGCTTGCAATGAGAATCCCTTTCTCTTGGGGGTCAAAGGGGGATATTCTCTTTCCGAGGAAAGAGAATATCCCCCTTGATCGCACCCCTGCGCGGGCGCAGGGGCCCCTCCAGCAGTCCTGCGGACTGCTAATTTCCGCAGCAATCAACGCGTCTTTTGGCGATCCATGCGATGACAAAGGTGATGACCTGCGCGATCGGCACGGCCAGCCACACGCCTGTCAGCTTGAGCAGGAGCGGCAGGAGCAGCAGGAGCAGCAGCGCGAGCAGCGTGCAGACCGGCTCGGCGTACACGAGAAGATAGGAAAGTGCGACCTTCTCCGTTGCGTAAAAGTAAGACGTCGTGATGCGGACGAACGCCAAGAACAGCAGCGTTGCGAGGAAGAACGGCAGGTATTGAATAACGCCCGCGTTCGCGTCCGCTGATGCGCCGAACAATACGCCCACCTTGGCCCGCGCGAGATAGACGCCGACCATGCAGACCACCGTGATGACGGCGGCGCTTTGATACGCCAACGCGCGCGTGTGCCGGACGGACGGCTGATCGTCTTTGCCGTAATATTGGCTGATAAGCGGCTGGCTGCCGTCGCCCACGCCCTGAAGCAGCAGATAGATGATGGACGTGATATAGCCGATGCAGCCGTACACCGCGACAGACTGCTCATTGCCGTAGAGCAGCAGGAAGCGGTTCATCAAAAGCATCGTGATGATGGGGGAGAACGTCAGCCCGAAGGGCGAGATCGCCACGCGCAGTACCTGCGCCCAGAGCATGCGCAGCTCGTCGAGCGATGGGAGCGTCAGGCTGCATTTTTTGACTACGAAAAAGATGAGCGAGGCGAGCATCGTCACCGCCTGACCGATGATCGTTGCGAGTGCCGCGCCGGCCATGCCCCAGCTGACGACCCAGACGAGCGTGTAGTCCAGAATGATGTTCGTCACGAAGCCCAAAATCATCGCGACCATCGCAAAGGACGCGCCGCCCATGTTGCGGATAAAGGGAACAAAGCCCGTGGCGAGCAACTGGAAGATCGCGCCGAGGGCAATGATGCGGACATACTCGACGGAGAGCGCGAGGATGTCTCCCTGCGCGCCCAGCAGACGCATGATGGGCTGCTTGAAGAGGAAGAGAAGCGCGGTCAGCAGCCCGCTCGCGAGCAGCATGAGAAGCGCCGTGCCGGTGAAGCATTCCTGCCGCTTTTTGGGCTCGCCCTGTGCGTCCAGAATCGTGAAGCGAATCGCGCCCGACAGGCCGAGACCTGTGCCGACGGCGCCGACCAGCGCCGAGACGGGATAGCCCAGCGTGATGGACGCGATGCCGATGTCGCCAAGGCTCTGCCCGATGAAAAATCCGTCGACGATCGTGTAGACGCCCGAGAGCACAAAGGCGAGGACGGACGGGATGACATAGGAAAAGAATGCTTTCGTGTTTGCCTTATTCATTTTCCTGCCGCTCCATTTCCTTTTCAAAAACGGTCGCGAACAGTTGGATCGCGTTCATCATCTCGCGAATGCGTTCCGGCCCGATCATCTCGATCGCGCGGTCCTCGAGCGCGTAGAGCGGTGAGAGCATCTGCGCGGCATACGCGCGCCCGGCGTCCGTCAGCGAGACGAGCTTTTCACGGCGGTCGCCGCTTCCGGCAGAGAGCGCAAGATAGCCGTCCGCCTTCAGCGTGCGCACCACGGTGTTGACCGTCTGCTTGGAGAGGCCCGTGCGCTCGGCGACCATTTTCTGCGTGATGGCGTCATGGCCGTCGATGGCGTAGAGCACGAAGAGCTGGTATGAGTTGATGCTCCGCTCCGCGGCCCACGTCGTGTAGAGGGCGCTGGTCTGCCCCCACATTTCCCATATTTTTTTGGCGTCCGTCATAGAATTCACTCCATAATAGTATTTGTAAATACTATTATGGTATAAAATCTGAAATATGTCAAGGACTTGTTTGCTGTACAAAACCTTAAGTTCCACGAAAACCGACCGGCGCGTTTGCGCCGTACAAGCATTTTGCGCAGCAAAATCCTGGCGGAGGTGGAATTCATTTCCATCGAGCATTTTAATCGCCCTTGGGTCAGCTGCCTGCGGCGGGTGAAACCAAAAAACGCGCCGAGTGGCGCGTCACAAGCGTTTTCACTGTGCGAAAACCTTGGCATTCGGGCAATTCACTTGCCCAAATGCTTTGAAATGTCCTACGGAAACCAAAAAAGAAGAGACAACCAACGGTTGTCTCTTCTTTTTTGGTGGACCTGAAGGGATTCGAACCCACGACCTTACGGATGCGAACCGTACGCTCTCCCAACTGAGCTACAGGCCCAAATATCATGCTGATCTCCCAGCGCGGATTATCATAACACACTTTTTTGAATTTGTGAAGACCCTTTTTCATTTTTCTGTTGATATTTTTTCTGAAATATAGTAGAATACCATTTGTTCAACAACTCCTCCGCATACAGCTGCGGAACCGGTCTTGCGCAATGGGTACCTGCGAACCATGTCAGGCGGGGAACCGAGCAGCATTAAGCGGGACCATCCATGTGCCGCAAGGACGCCGGTTCCGCAGCTGTATACGGAGGAGTATTTCTATTGTAAGGGAGGGCTGCGGATGTATCAGGCGCTTTACCGCAAGTGGCGTCCCAAAACCTTTGCCGACGTAGTCGGCCAGGGGCACATCACCGAGACCTTGCAGCGCCAGGTGGCGGAGGGGCGGCTGTCGCACGCCTATCTTTTCACCGGCACGCGCGGCACGGGTAAGACGACCTGCGCGAAAATTTTGGCGCGCGCGGTCAACTGCGAGCATCCGGAAAACGGCAACCCCTGCAACCGCTGCCCGAGCTGCCTTGGCATCGAGAGCGGACGGCTCTTAGATGTGGTCGAGCTGGACGCGGCGTCGAACAACGGCGTGGACAGCGTGCGCGCGCTGCGCGACGAGGCCATCTATTCGCCCGCGCAGGTGAAAAAGCGCGTGTATATCGTCGACGAAGTCCACATGCTCTCGACGCCCGCATTCAACGCGCTGCTCAAAATTTTGGAGGAGCCGCCCGAGCATCTGATGTTCATTCTGGCGACGACGGAGCTGCACAAGGTGCCCGCGACGATCCTGTCGCGCTGCCAGCGCTTTTCGTTCCGCCGCATCCAGCCGAAAGATATCGTGGGCAGGCTCAACTACATCGCGGGGCAGGAGAATATCGATTTAAAGGAAGACGGCGCGGCGCTGCTCGCCCGCCTGTCGGACGGCGCGCTGCGCGACGCGCTGAGCCTACTTGACCAGTGCGCGGCCGCGGGGGGCGCGATCGACGCGAACGCCGTGCTGGACGCGTTGGGTTTGGCCGGAAACGTGCAGACCGCGCAGCTCATGTCGCTGATTTTGACGCGCGACGCGCGTGGGGCGCTGGAGCTCCTTGGCAAGCTCTACGACGGCGGCAAGGACGTCGGTGCGGTGCTCGGCGAGCTTTCGACCCTTTCACGTGAGCTGCTCATCAGCGCGACGGCGGGGGAGGGCGGCGAGAGCCTGCTCAGCGGTGCTTACGACGCCGCGACGCTCCAGAACCTGCGCGCGCAGGGGACGAGCGCACGCTTTATCCAGCTCTGCACGATCCTGCAGGAGACGGCGGCGCAGCTCCAGTTCAGTGTGAACCGCCGCACGGATGCCGAGCTGTGCATTTTGAAGCTCTGCGACGAGACGCTTTCCGGCGATTTGGCCGCCTTGGGCGCGCGCATCGCGCGGCTCGAAGAGCAGATCGCCGCGGGCGTGCAGTTTGCGGCAAAGCATCCCGTATCCGCTCCGGCGAGTGCACCGGCTCCCGCGGCGGCACAAAAGGCCGTTTCCGCTCCACAGAAAGCCGCGGAAGCGAGCGCGGAGAGCGCAAAGCCTGCCGAGGAAACGCCGCTTCCGTGGGACGAACCGCCGCTGCCCGACGATTACGACGCGCCGCCGCCCTATGGCGAGCCGGTCGCGCCCGCGCCGAAGATAGCAGCAGCACCCGCACCCGCGCAGGAAGCGCCGGGGAGCGGCGAGAGCGGGGACGACGAAATTTTCTACCAGCTCATGGAGAGCTACAAAAACCGCCTGACGCCCGACAAGCGCGCGTTCATCGGCATGGCACAGGGCGACGTGAAGGACGACCTTCTGACCGTCTACTGCTCGACCGAGGTGCAGAAATCCATGCTCGACCAGAAGGTCGTGACGGACGTTTTGCAGGAGGTCACGTCCCGCGCGGTCGGACGGGAAATTCGCGTCCGATTCCTCGTGGGGGAGCGCCCGGGCGCGAAAAAACGCGACAGGATGCAGGACCTCCTGCGCATGGGCAGTAAATTCGACAATTTTACAGTAAAATAAAAGGAGACTACAACTATGGCAAAGGGTTACAGCGCACGCCGCGGCTTTTCCAATGGCAGCGGCCAGATGCTCAAGCAGCAGCAGATGCAGCAGCAGATCATGAAGATGCAGGAGGACATGCAGAAGGCGCAGCAGGAGGTCGAGGAGAAGACCTTCTCGGCGAGCGTCGGCGGCGGCGTCGTCAGCGCCGAGGTCAACGGCAAGAAGGAAGTCACGAACATCACCATCAAGCCCGAGGCGGTCGACCCCGAGGACGTGGAGATGCTCCAGGACCTTATCATCTCCGCCGTGAACGAAGCGCTCCGCCAGGCCGAAGAGGCGATGGATGGGAAGATGAACGCGCTGACGAGCGGACTCGGACTCAGCGGGTTTGGGTTCTGATTTTTCCTTTTCAGAGAAAAGTAAAAAAGATCCCCTGCACCGTGCAGGGGGACGCGACAAGGGGGGCTGTTCTCTTTCCTCGGAAAGAGAACAGCCCCCCTTACACCCCCCA
>CAVFND010000125.1:0-1652 GCA_963623615.1 Oscillibacter sp. ER4
GCAAAACGGTCTGTTTGCAGGGACGCTTTTGTGCGCCCTTTTTCCTCTGTGCTGGACCAGTACTCACTTTCACACTACCCTCCTTACGGTTTTTCCGTTTTTTCTGCAATTTACTGTAAATCGACATATTCTGTGTCCAGCGTCATGGGGCGGAAGGGCTTTCCGCCGTCGACATAGAACTTGTTGAAAAATTCAAGGCACTGTAATCTCAGATCGTGCACGTAGCAGCCGAGGAGATTGAGCCCGAAGTTCATCGCGTTGCCGAGCATTGAGATGATGATGAACGCGATCACGTTCCCCGGCATCGCCGCGAGCATGTTAAAGACCTGCGCGATCACGCTGCCCGCGAGCATCAGCGCCATCAGCCGCGTGTAGGACAAAATGTCGCCGAAGTAGCCCGTCACGTGGTTATAGAGCGAGCCGAACACGCCCGTGAGCTTGCCCCAGCCCCTGCCCTGCATGATGGGGCCGAGCAGCACCAGCGCGCATCCGGCGTACAGCACCGCCGCGCCCTTGCCGAGCGCTGAAAGCGCGATGCCGATAAACACGATCCACCACGTGATCTCCTCGAAAAAGGCGTCGAGGAACTTCTTGCGCTTGCATTTTTCGATCAAACTGATGGCCATGCCGGTGATGATCTGCACCATGCCGAGCGCCATCGAGCCGATCAGGATCATCGTCAGATCGTCGAGCGGATCGAAGAGCTTCGGCAGTGCGAAGACCATGCCGGGGCTGACGATGGCAACGAGCTGCGTGAGGAAGTCGCCGAAAAATCCGCCCGTCAGCGCGCCCATGATGAACGTGCTGATGCCGCAGAGGCCAAGCAGGCTGAACAGCTCACCGCTTGTCCCCTTGGGCCGGTACTTTTTGCTGATGATGACCGAGGCGATCATCATTAAGAGACCGTAGCCCATGTCCGCCATCATGATGCCGTAGAACAAAATGAAAAACGGAGCCATCAGCGGATTCGGGTCGAGCGTACCGTAAGCCGGGAGCGAATACATCTCCGTGACCATATTGAGCGGCCGCGTCAGCTTGTTATTCTTGAGCTGCACCGGCACCTGCGGGTACTCGTCCTCCGTCGGCTCGCGCGTCTCGATCGCGCAGGTAAACGGTGCGAGCGTTTTTTCGAGCTCTGCGCAGCGGTCGGCGGGCAGCCAGCCTTCAAGCAGGAAGACCTTGTCCGTGCCAAGGAGTCTGCTTTTCGCCTCCTCGCGCCGCAGCGCGATGGCCGCGCGGTCGCTTGCTTCAAGCAGCGCCTCCCGCTTGCCGCCAAGGCCCGCGATGCGCTGCTCGATCTCCTGCCGCTCTTTTTCGAGCGCGGCAAGATCTTCTGCGAGCGCCTTGTCGTTTTCCTTTGCCGTACCGGTCATGCCGCGAAAGCTCACGGTCGAAAAGCCGAGGTCTCGCAGCGCGCTCAGCGCCTGCTCCTTCACGCTCTGATGGCACATCACGAGAAGATAGCGCAGCGTCCTGTCGCTCGACGCCTGCTGCCAGGTGAGAAGCCCGTCCAGCGAATCGGCCAGCGCTTTGAGCGCATCGTCCGTCACATTCAGACCCACCGTACCGAAAAACAGCGAGAGCGCGCCGTCCGCGCCGCCAAGCGGCGCGTCGACCGTCAGCCACAGGGCGAGAGTCGCTCGCAGCGCCTC
>CAVFND010000125.1:1662-2693 GCA_963623615.1 Oscillibacter sp. ER4
CGATCTCGCCGAGGCGGCGCGTATCCTCATTGATCGTCTCCGCCGCGGTGCGGGCATTTTCCTCACTCTCGGCGCCGAAAAACTCCGCGCGGGAAACGCCCTGCCGCTTGCGGAACATGCCTTTCTTCTCCGGCGTAAAGCGGTCGAGCGAGGCAAGCGCCGCGCGGTACGCGCGCGACGCTTCCTGCGCGCTCATCAGCGCCTTGTCGTCAGGCTTGGCAAAGCCAGACTTCAGCGCCTCTTCGCTGCCGTCGATACTTGCGACCTCCACACACTCCATGTCCTGCATGGCCTTGAGCAGCGCTTCGCGCTCGCTCTCCATGCCGAGGAGGCGGAGATGCTTCATTGCTACGATTGCCATTTGTCGTTCACAACCTCTTCCGCGATCCACTGCGCCGCACGCTCAAGGTTCGCGCGCGCCGCGCTCTGCATCTTCCCGCATTCCGTGCGCGCCTTGGCGAGGATCTTTTCCGTCTCCTCGCCGGCGCGCTGCTCGGCCTCCGCCATCAGCTGCCGCGCCTCCACGTCGGCGTTGCGGCGGCTGTCCTCGATCTCTCGGGCAGCGGCGCGCTGCTCGACGGCGATGCGGCGCTTGGCGTCCGCCTGTGCGGCGGCATACTGTGCTGCAAGCTCTTTTTCCAGTTCCTGCACCTGCTGTAATTCTTCCATTGCCATGTTGTCGTTCACCTCTTTTAGCACTGCGGCGGGAGAAAACTCTCCCGCTCAGCTTTTTTCATATTATAGATCACTTCAATAAATAAATCAATATTTGTTTTTCGAATATGTTATGCAATTTATCGATCAATTTTGCGCATTTTTTCTTTACAACTTCTTTATAGCACATTTCCTCTCCTGATTCCATGGACACTCGCTATCTTTTGTACAGGAATACGCAGCCTTTACCGTTTCTTCACTTATTGGTATTCTGCCCTCTTTTGCCCAAGTGACGCGCGCGATTCTTCATTTTTGCAAACAAAAAACAGGGGAGACGGAATCGCTCCCGTCTCCCCTGTTTTGAATCCATTATGCCT
>CAVFND010000125.1:2703-5045 GCA_963623615.1 Oscillibacter sp. ER4
AACTGATCGTCAGCAGAACGCACGAGACCCAGATGCCTCTTTCGCCAACCTGCTTTGTCAGCACGCTGCCGATGCCCGCGCCGACGGCAAACACACCGATCACGGCAAAGTAGGTCATCGACTTCTGCAAAATTTTCTTGTCGTGCGTGTGGAAGTAGGCGCACAGCGCGTCCGTGCCGCTGCGCATGTTGCCGATGCACATCGTGCTCGCATACGCATGGCCGCGCACCTTGCGGAACGTCTGCACCTGCATCGCGCAGACAAGCGACACCAGCGCGTTTGCAAAGGTGTTGACCGTCTGCGGCAGGAAGCCGACCCAGGCCAGCAGAATGATCTCCGCCAGAATGATGATCTGCCGCCAGTGCACCTTTTCCATGCTCTTGTAGCGGCGGTGGATGCACTCGGCGACAAAAATGCCTGCCATGAACGAGACCACCGGCACAAAGTAGCGGAAAACGCCCGTCCAGTCTCCTTCAAAAAGGTGCGTGCTCATCAGCACGATATTGCCCGTCTGTGCGTTGGCAAATACCTTGTCGCGGCAGCAGTATGTGTAAGCGTCCTGCAAACCGCCGGACAGAATGATAAACAGTGCCGTTGCAAACGAATCGGACATCTGTCCGTGCGTTTTTGTCGTAAGGCGTTTCATTTCATCATCTTCCCTGTTTTTCGATTTCTTACAGATCGATCGCGCCGTCCTCCGCGGCGGCGTCTTTCAAAAGCGGCGCGCACTCGTCGAGGAAGCGCAGCACCTGCTGCTCGCAGCGGCCGATGTAGAGCTTGGGCTCCATGACCTGATCGAGCTCCGCGCGCGTCATGCCAAACGCAGGATCGCCCGCGAGGCGATCGAGAAGGTCGCACGGTTCGCCCTCTTTCATGCGGGCGGTTGCGGCCATGGAGTGCTGGCGGATCTTCTCGTGCAGCTCCTGACGGTCACCGCCGCGCTTGACGGCCTCCATCATGATGTTTTCGGTCGCAAGGAACGGCAGATACTCGCGCAGCGTGCGCTCGACGATCTTCTCGTTCACATGCAGGCCGTTCGTCACGCTCTGGCACAGGCGCAGCACCGCGTCGGCGCAGAGGAAGCCCTCCGGCAGCGAGATGCGGCGGTTGGCCGAGTCGTCGAGCGTGCGCTCGAGCCACTGGGTCGAGGCCGTCATCGGCGCGTTGGCCGCGTCGGCCATGAGGTAGCGGCTGAGCGAGCAGATGCGCTCGGAGCGCATGGGGTTGCGCTTATAGGGCATCGCGGACGAGCCGATCTGGTTCTTTTCAAACGGCTCTTCGACCTGACGGTCGTGCTGGAGCAGGCGGATGTCGTTCGCCATGCGGTAGGCGCTCTGCGCGATGGAAGAGAGCACGTTCAGAATGCGGCTGTCGGCCTTTCTCGGATAAGTCTGGCCGCTGACGGAGAAGCACTTTTCAAAGCCGAATTCCGCGGCGATGCGGCGGTTCATCTCATCGACCTTGTCGCCGTCGCCCTCGAAGAGGTCAACAAAGCTCGCCTCCGTGCCGGTCGTGCCGCGGCAGCCGAGAAAGCGCATCGAGGCGAGCACGAAATCAAGCTCTTCAAGGTCCGAGCGGAAGTCCTGCATCCACAGCGTCGCGCGCTTGCCGATCGTCACGGGCTGCGCGGGCTGATAGTGCGTGTAGCCGAGCGTCGGCGTGGCGGCGTATTCGCGGGCGAAGGCCGCAAGGTTCACCATCACGCTGAGAAGCTGCGTGCGCAGGTATTTGAGGCCGTCGCGATAGAGCACCAAATCTGCGTTGTCCGTCACATAGCAGCTCGTCGCGCCGAGGTGGATGATGCCGGCGGCAGAGGGTGCCGCCTTGCCGTAGGCGTACACATGTGCCATCACGTCGTGGCGCACCTCGTGCTCGCGCTTTTCAGCGACCTCGTAGTCGATGTCGGGGATGTGCGCGGCAAGCTCGTCGACCTGCTCCTGCGTGATGGGCAGGCCCAGCTCATGCTCGGCGCGGGCGAGCGCCACCCACAGTCTGCGCCACGTTTGGAAGCGCATGTCGGGGGAAAAGAGGTGCAGCATGTATTCGGACGCATAGCGGGACGAAAGCGGGGACTCGTAAATATCCTTGCGCATAGGGTTCTCCTTTTCTTTCTCAGCGGTCGCTGTTTATATTTTATATGGAATGAAGCAAAGTTGCAATAGAAAAGTAAAGAGGGGACATTGGCCGGTTCCACATAGGAAAACATGCGCCGCAAAAGGCAAATTTTGCACGAGCTCCTTCGCTGCACCATTTTGCCATGCGTCAGCATGCCCGCGCCGCCGCGCCCCGGCTCCGCACAAAATTTGCTCTTTTTCGGTGCAAAGCAGTTTTGCCAATGAATT
>CAVFND010000126.1:0-1742 GCA_963623615.1 Oscillibacter sp. ER4
TGTTTATACAGGTCAAACAGATAGTAGAAGAAACGAGTACAAAGCGGCACATACGCTCTGAGTCTATGAATGTGGTTCTGGATGCACATCGGATAATCATAAGACCAGATTGCAGCTCGACCTATGTCACCGCCCTCACATACTAAGAGGTCTCCCTTTATGACAGTACACTTTTCAACCTCACTTTCAGAAAAATGCATTTCCTTCAAATTGTCGAGTTCAAAGCGATCCCAGTACAGATTGGAAGTCGTGATGTATTGTTTCAGCTGACCGGTGCGATTTGCAGCATTTAAGGCTTTACCGGTGTTATGCTGAAACAACTCTCCCAGCCGTACCCACTCCCATGAATCGGGGATGTCAAACGGCACCTCATCTGCCAGTGACCGTACTTCATCGCCGGTTTTCTCATAAGGAGTATTATCGGCACCTCTGAGATACCAACACCGCCATGACATGACATCAAATCGGCAGAATGTATCCGAACAGCAAAAATTCCCTATCAAAAGACAGGGAAATTTTTTGGTACGCCCGACTGGATTCGAACCAGCGGCCTTTAGAGTCGGAGTCTAACGCTCTATCCAACTGAGCTACGGGCGCATATTTACTTGTGGGTTCCTGCGATAGTAGTCAAATAGTAGTCAACGACTATCTATTTTTTCTCTGCCGTTCCTGCAAATGCAGTCGCGGCAACGGTTTGCGCCATATTTCAAGCGGGGAAGCCTGAAACGTCGGAGGCTGACGCTCTATCCAACTGAGCTACGGGCACATATTAAATTGGGACGCAGGGATTAACAGAGTAAGTATAGCAGCTTTTCCCACTTCTGTAAAGCTAAAATTTTCGCCAAAGATCGTTAAAAAAATTGACAACTTCTTCTCTCGCTCGTATAATTGCAGTATCCTAAAATAAAGGATCGTTCCTTATGAAAAAACGCAAAATTTCCGACGCCGTCATCCGGCGTCTTCCCCGTTACTACCGTTATCTTGACGATCTGCACTCCAAGGGCATCGTGCGCATTTCGTCGAGCTCACTTGGCGAGCGCATGGGCATCACCGCCTCGCAGATCCGCCAGGACTTAAGCTGCTTTGGCGAATTCGGCCAGCAAGGCTACGGCTACAACATTTTGGAGCTGCGCACGGAGATCGGCCACATTCTCGGCGTGGACGAGCAGCACCGCCTTGTCGTCGTCGGTGCCGGCCACTTGGGTCATGCGCTGCTGCGCAACTTCGACTTCATGCAGACCGGCTTTCTGCTCGACACCGCGTTCGACATCTCCCCTGCGCTCATCGGCACACGCGTCAACAATGTGCTCATCCGCTCGTTCGACGAGATTGGCGACTACTTCGCCGCGTGCCATCCCGATGTTGCCGTGCTGACCGTGCCGAAAAATATCGCGCAGGAGGTCGCCGAGCAGCTCGTCGCGCTCGGCGTGCGCGGGATCTGGAACTTCACGAATACCGAGCTGCACGTCGGCAGCGAGGTCTTCACCGAGGATGTCCACTTTGCCGACAGTCTGCTCACGCTGAGCTACCGCATCTCCAAGACCTCCGCCGAGGCGGAGGAGGAAGGAGCCAAACCGTGAAAAGGCCCATTGCCCTGCTCGCATCGCTCCTTGCGGTGACGGTGCTCGCCACTGCGGCCATGGCTGCAGGGGGAGACAGCAGTGACCCGCTGATCTCGCTCAACTATCTGCAAACGACGTTTACCACCAAGGCAAATTCGTCCATCGACGCTGCCCTTGACA
>CAVFND010000126.1:1752-5022 GCA_963623615.1 Oscillibacter sp. ER4
CGATCAGGCGGCGTATGCAAAAGCTGAAGCCGCGCTTCGCTCGACCATCGCCGCAGCGGAGGCCAACGTGGGTGCGCAGCGCGCCGACGTCTTCACCGAGTCGCGCCTCAAGCAGGGCGACATTCTCTCCGGCACGACCAGTCTTCAGGTCATCGTGCTGGCGGGCAGCGTGAACGTGCAGTTTTCCACCGGCGCGGTCGTCGACGTGACGACCGGCAACGAGGTCAAAAGCGGCGCGGCACTCGCGGAAAATCACCGCTACCTCGTCGCCGAGGACACGACGGCGCTCTTCACCGTCACCGGCAAGACCGCGGTCGTGAACTACTGCGGCTATTACTCCATCGCAAGCTCTTCCTCGATCGACTATCCGGCCATGGCCGCTTCGCTCAAAACGCTCGCGCTCTTCCGCGGGTCGGACACGGGCTATGGCGAGGGCTTTGACCTTGAAAAGGCCCCCACGCGCATGGAGGCGCTCATCATGCTCATCCGCCTGCTCGGTGAGGAGAGCGAGGCGCTGACCTGCACGGCCTACCAGCCCTTTACCGACGTGCCCGACTGGGCGCAGCCCTACGCGGCCTATGCCTATTCCAAGGGCTACACCAACGGCGTCGGCCCGACGACGTTCGGCACAACGATGAGCGCGTCGGCGGAGATGTACGCAGAATTCCTGCTGCGCGCGTTGCGCTACAGCTCCACAGCGCAGGCTGATATCTCCAACGCGCCCGAGCGTGCGTACTTTGCGGGCGTTCTGACTGCAGGCGAGGTGAGCGCGCTGCGCGCGTCTACATTCCTGCGCGCCGACGTCGTGTACCTCTCCTACTATGCGCTCGATACGAATGTCAGCGGCGGCAGCGCATTGAGCGACACGCTCATCGCGCGCGGCATCTTCTCTGACGCGGCCTATCGCGCTTCCCGCACGATGGTAAATTCCGCGCGCATCGGCTGACACCTTTTCCGTTCCCCACCATATTATGGAATGAGACCGCCGCGCGGACGGTTTCAATCTTCATAGGGGGTTCGTTTTATGTGCAATAATAACTGTGGTTTTGGCGGCGGCTGCGGCCTGTGGATCCTGATCCTCATCATCCTGATCTTCGCCTGCGGCGGCTGCGGCGGTGGCTGCGGCTGCAACAATAGCTGTGGCTGCAATAACGGCTGCGGCTGCTGAAGCACTGCATAAAAGAGGGGGCTGCGCGAAAGCGCAGTCCTCTTTTTTGCGGTTTTCGTTCCACGCGGGAGGGAGATGGCGGCGCCTGAGGCGCTGCTACGAATCAAGGGGGATATTCTCTTTCTCGAAAGAGCATATCCCCCTTGGCCCCCCAAGAGAAAGGTTTACATTGGAAGCCTCGATCTTGAAGAACTGCACGCGCTGCGCAATCGGGTACGGTGTACATGGCTTCGCCATGAACCCCTGCGAGTCGTGACTACTATCAACCGCACCTTACTATCGTGAGGCGCGAGTGACGATAGTATGGCGGCAGACTGCGTGCTGGCGGCATTGCTGCGCTCGCCGCATAACAAAAAACGACCGCGGTGGCGGTCGTTTTTATGTTTGGGGAAGATTGTTCAGTGCGTAGTCGATGCACTGGTTGATAAATTCGCTTCTGCTCATATTGAACTTCGCGGCAAATGCGTCGATCTGTGCCAGCTTGTCGGGAGCGATGCGGATCGTGATAGGTTCTTTGGTATATTGCTTCGGGATGAAATCAGCCATGGTAATCACCTCTCGCAATATAGTATGCTGTGGTGTATGCTAAATATAGATTCTAAATCAGCACACTTTATAGCATACGAAAGGAGATTACAATGGACTACCAGAAGATGTACACCACCGTGCGCAACGCAATCACCGACGCACTCTCTCAAATCGAGACCCAGAATTACGGCGACGCCAAAGAAACCCTCATTTCCGCCCAACAAGAAGCAGAAGAGATTTACATCACAGCACAGAACTGAAATAGAAGCAAATCTGAGCGCGGCGAGCGAAGCAATGCCGCGCCGTCAGAAGCAACAGCGGGGTGGATAATCCAAAAAGGAGGGGCAAGGCCCCTCCCTTTTGGTCGTTAGGGGTGCAGGGGCGAAGTCGAAACGCCCCTGCCGTTCTCTTGGGGGATTCAAAGGGGGCCTTCTCTCACGTGAGAGAAGGTCCCCTTTTCTGCGCACTCCCCTGCTTGCAGGGGAAACATTTCAATGATTACTTTTTAAAGCTATCTTTCAGAGTAACCGACCGGTTGAACACCAGATGATTTGCCGAGCAATCCTTGTTGTCCAGGCAGAAATACCCCAGACGCATGAACTGGAAGCTCGGCGCGGTCTTGCCCTTCTTCTCGGTCTTGTCGTACTCCGCGGCGATGTCGCGCATACGCGGCTCGACCTTGCAGCCGGTCAGCACCTCGAGCGAATCGGGGTTCATGCAGGCAAGGAAGTCCTTGTCCGCGCCGTCGGGCGCGGGATCGCTGAAGAGCTCACTGTAAACGCGCACCTCGGCGTCAATGGCCGTCGCGGCGTCGACCCAGTGGATCGTCGCGCCCTTGACCTTGCGGCCGTCGGCAGGATCACCGCCCGGAGAGTTCGGGTCGTACTCGGCATAGACCTCGACGACATTGCCGTTCTCGTCCTTCTTGCAGCCCGTGCAGGTGATGAGGTACGCGCCCTTGAGGCGGCACTCAAGGCCATTCGGCGTCAGGCGCTTGTACTTAGGCACGGGGACTTCCATAAAGTCGTCCGCCTCGATCCAGCACTCGCGGGAGAACGTGATCTCGTGCGTGCCGGATTCCGGATCGGTCGGGTTATTTTCGACCGTGAACGTCTCGCTCTTGCCCTCGGGATAGTTCGTGATGACGAGCTTCACCGGATGAAGAACGCCCATCGTGCGCTCGGCCTTCTCGTTGAGGTCTTCGCGCAGGCAGTGCTCTAAGAAGCTGTATTCGACCACGCTCGCGCTTTTGGCAACGCCGATGCGGTCGCAGAAATTGCGGATAGACTTTGGCGTGAATCCGCGGCGGCGCAGGCCGCACAGCGTCGGCATACGAGGATCGTCCCAGCCGGAGACGATGCCCTCTTCAACGAGCTTTCTGAGCTTGCGCTTCGACATGACCGTGTGGTCGATGCCAAGGCGGGCAAACTCGATCTGGCGCGGCTTGTTGGGAACGGAGACGTTGTTCACGACCCAGTCGTACAGCGGGCGGTGCGCCTCGAATTCGAGCGAGCACAGCGAGTGCGTGATGCCCTCGAGCGCGTCCTGAATGGGGTGCGCGAAGTCGTACATCG
>CAVFND010000127.1:0-5021 GCA_963623615.1 Oscillibacter sp. ER4
CAAGGAAGTGCAGCAGCAGGCTGACAGATAGCAGATCTGCGCAGCCGCCCGGACTGAGGTTTTCCTTGATATATTGCTGATCTAATGCGGAAAGCGTGTCGATTGACGCATTTGCTGCGGAGAGAGCGCCTGCTTCGGTGCGGCAGATCTGTGCGAGCTCATAACCGCCGCGATGGATCATATTGGTATCCTCAACGCTGCTAATAAGGGCGAGAAGGGCAAGAGCAGCAGCATCGTTGATGGAATATCCATTTTGAAGCGCATGACGCAGCGCAGGAAAACCGATCTGTGTGACAGATGGAAATCCGCGTGCAACTTCGCCGCGGATTCCCTCTGCACCGTAGGTGAGATAGCAACGCTCACCGTTCGTATTACCGGAGAGGGAAGAGAGCTCTGACAGTGCACAGTTTCCTAGCGCGCAGCAAATGGACAAAATGTCTGCAAATGCAGGGCGATCTTCAGGAGAAAGAGCAGAGACCTTACCGTATGCGCCGCCAAGTACGCAGAGGGAGAAAATGATGCCCTTGTGGGTGTTTACTCCGTTTGTAGCACGCAGCATGGCATCTTCTGCTTGCAGACCAATCAGGCGAAGCGCAGAAAACAATTCAGAGGTCTCCCTGTAAGCATAGTTCCAGCCCGTGCGGGAAATCTCGCGCAGATAGGGGGTCAGCGCAGAAGTGCTGTCAAGGAATGTAAAAAAATCCATATCTGTATGAGAACCGGAATTGATACGGTCGACAAGGCCGGGCTTGGGTGTAACAGAGACTTCGTAGAGTAAGGCTCGACAGGCGCATGAGGCAAAGCGGTCGGCAGCAAGATCACAAAAATAGTCATCCAGCAACTCTGCAATGCGCGTTTGCAGTACATCAATGGAGTGCTTGGAACTCCGCGCACAGAGCTTTGCGTCCTGCCCGCAGACAAGGCAGCGCCGCCGGGGCGCGGAAAACGCGGTGCGCGACAGCGGCGCGCCCGCTTGGTCCAGCACGTCCATGTCGAATAGCCGCCCGATCGGGTGTCTGTTTTCCAGCTGCACCAGCCGTGACTTGACCGTCTCGGGCGCGAGGTCCAGCGCGAGCAACAGCTCGCTGCCGGTCACGGCGGAGGTCGTGCGCTTTTTCAGGATATGCCCCGCGAAGAGGAGCAAGAGCTGCTCCTCGCCCGCGTCGAAGGCCCTTTGCAGCGCGGGAGACTGCTTGACGGGGCCGGGAATGTTCAGCGTGAAGCTGACGAGCGCGGAGCCGCGCGTTTCCTCGAGCATGGCGCGCTGCTCCCGCGCACGCTCTTCGCGCCGCAGCAGCATCTGCTGCATCGAAACGTCGGGCGCGGAAAATACCTCAGCGCGATTCATGCGATGCCTCCTGCGCTTCGATCGCGCGGCGCGTCGGCTCGGGAACGAGCGCTTTGGCCTCTTCGTACCGCCCCTCCCGCATCAGTGCGCGCACGCGCGAAGCGCTGATGGGCTGATCGCCCAGCGCAAGGCGGGGGATGGTGACAAATTCGATGCCGTAGTGCGGCAGGATGCGCGCCATGGCGCTGTTATAGATGTTCGTAACGGGATCGAGCGGCTCCTCGCCCGCGAAGCGCCGTGTGATGTGCAGCACAGGGGCGATGGCCGAGGTGAAGAGCGTGATGTCCAGTTCGCTTTGCAGCACGGCGGCGCTCTCGCCGTCCTTGAGGAAATAGGTGGGGAAGGTGGCGGAGGAGATCATATAGGGCCCGCTCAGATGCACGCGCACGTTGGCAAGATCCGCCGTGCCTTCCTCTGCAAGGCGGAAACGTGTGTCGGTCGGGAAGAGCGAGCGATCTTCCTCCACCACGAAAAGATGCAGCACATCGCAGTGCGCGGCGGCGTATTCCACCAACGCGCGGTGGCCCAGAGTAAAGGGGTTGGCGTTCATCACGATTGCGCCGACAGTGCGATGTTCATCGCCCTTTTCGAGAAAGGGAAGGGCAAAGCGGCGCGGGCCATCGGGGCGGTTTTCAAGCAGTACAAGCGCGTCCGTGCGCACGACGGGATAAAACCCGCAGGCGACAAACAGCGGCTCGTTATGTGCACGTGTGATGACACGCAAGTCGTAATAGCCTTTGAAGAAGCGATCCTGCACGAGCCGCGAGATGAGCGCGCCAAGGGCGTTCTGCCCGCGCAGTGATTCATCCACGGCAAAGCACTTGAGGAGACTTTTTGCCGCGCAGCCGCAGCCGCACAAAGTATCGTACTCGTCAAAGATGCCAAAAGCGGCATCAATATCTGTTTCGCAGCTAAGGGCATGGTGTGCCAAAAAGTTACGAAGCATCGCCGCGTCCTCCGCTACCCCAACAGAGAGCTCACGGATTGTGATGGTATCATTCATTTTTGGCACACCCCCTCAAGCGTATGAAAAAGGAAGAAAGCAGTAGAAAAATGCCGGTGCTCAGAAGTCGTAGAGCTCGGCGGGGTTTTCAGAAAGCGCCAGGCAGCGGGCTTTTTCTGTTGGCAACCAGCGGGCGACGAGCTCAGTGAGCTCCCACTCGTCGGGCTTGATTTTTTCAGTCACGTGCGGGAAGTCCGTGCCCCACACAACGCGTTCGGGCGCGAAGGCGGCGATGGCCTCGGCGGTCTTATTGGCGTCCTCCCAGGGATAGCCCGAAGCTGTGTTGAGATACGGACCGGAGAGCTTGATCCACGTATTGCCGCGGTCGATCATCTCCTGCAAAAATTTCCACGCCGGGTCGTTGACACCGAGCGCGGGGTCCAGGCGGCCCATGTGGTCGATGACGATCTTGCAGTCGAGCGCGCGGATGACGTCCGCGTGCTGTGCGATCTGCTTCGCGCCCATGTGCAGCTGCATGTTCCAGCCGAGGTGCTTGACGCGCTCGCTCAGCGGCGCGCAGTCGTCGAAGGAGACGACGGCGTTGTTCGGGTTCCACACGCTGAAGCGCAGGCCGCGCACGCCGCCGTTGTGCAGGCGCTCGAGTTCTTCGTCGCTCACGGTGCTGTTCACCACGGCGATGCCGCGGCAGTTCTCGCGGCCGAATTTTTCAATGGCGTCGAGAAGGCATGTGTTGTCCAGTGCGAAGGGCTTGGCCTGCACGAAGACCGCGCGCGGGAGAGAAAGCTTGTCGGCGAGCGCACGATAGGTCTCCACCGTGCCGACCTGAGACGCGGCCTTGCCGTCGTTGGGGAAGGCGGGGTCGATGATATGCAGATGCGCGTTGCAGGCGTTCGCGGGCATCCTGAAAGAAAGCTGATGTTCCATAACTGAAATTGCCTCCGTTTGTTTTCCTCAAATCTACCATAGAACGTGGCGGCAGGAAAGCAAAAAGAAAGCGGGGCAATGCAACAAGCCGTTGCAGCCGCTCAAAAATGGTGTGCTTTCCATCTGCGCCCGCGCTCTATAAAATGAGGACAATGATATGGAAGGAGCTGTGATGATGGGAAAAACAGCAATCATGAAGATCATGGAACGCGCCTGCGGCCATGAAGTCAAGGTCGGCGACCGCGTCTGGTGCCATGTCGATCTTGCGTCCGCGCGCGATTTCGGCGGCGCCAACTGCGTGCTGCAATTTGAAAAGGAGATGGGCAAGGACGCGAAGGTCTGGGACCCGGATAAGATCGCCTATACCTTCGACCTCCAGGCGCCGTCTCACTCCGAGAAGGTGTCGAACAACCAGAAGATCATCCGCGAGTTCGCCAAGCGTCAGGGGATCAGGCATCTCTTTGACATCAACCACGGCATCGGCCAGCATGTCATGCTCGAGGCGGGCCTCATCAAGCCCGGCGACGTCGTGCTCGGCACCGACAGCCACATGAACCTGCTCGGCGCGGTCGGCGCGTTCGCGACGGGTGTCGGCAACTCCGACGTGGCCGCGTCCTACATCGGCGGTCTGAGCTGGTTCCGCGTGCCCGAGACGATGAAAATCGAGGTCACGGGCAAATTCCAGAAGGGCGTGTGCATGCGCGACCTGCTGACCTATATCGTCGGCGATCTCGGCGCGGGCGGCATGGACTACCTCGCCGTGGAATTCACCGGCGAGACCATCGACAATGCGAACCTCGCCGAGCGCATCACCCTCTGCTCTATGGTCACGGAGATGAGCGGCAAGGTGCCTCTCATTATGCCGAGCGGCGAAGTGCTCGACTGGATGGTCGCGCGCGCGGGAGAAGAGGTCAAAGAGCGCATCCGCACCCTCTCTGCCGACGCGGACGCACGGTACTGCAAGGTCCTGCACTACGATGTGAGCAATTTAACGCCGATGGTGTCCTGTCCGGACGCGCCGGACAATGTCAAGCCCGTGACCGAGGTCGCCGGCACGCATGTCGACCAGGTGCATATCGGCTCGTGTTCCAACGGCCGCTTTGAGGATATCGAGGCCGCCTATAAAGTCCTGACGGCGGGCGGCGGCAAGGTCGACCCTGCCACGCGCGTCATCATCACGCCGAGCACCACTGAGGTACAGCTTGCCTGCGCCAAAGCCGGTATGATCGAAAAGTTTCTTGAGGCGGGCATCGTCTTCACGAACCCGACCTGTGCGCTCTGCACGGCAGAGCATTACGGCGCACTGCCGAACGGCGACGTCGGCTGTGCCACCAACAACCGCAACTTCATCGGCAAGGTCGGCAAGGGCAGCCACACCTACCTGATGAGCCCGATGACCGCCATGGCCACCGCCATCCGCAGCTGCATCACCGACCCGAGAGACATTCTCGGCTGAGAGGAGGAGAAGAGAATATGAGCACTATCCATGCGCGCGCGTGGGTCTTCGGCGACGATGTCGATACCGACCTCATCTACCACAACAAGTATCTCGCCGAGACCGACCCGAAGAATATGCCACAGTACGCGTTTGAATATTACCCCGGCAAGGAGAACTTTGCCAAAGAGGTCAAGCCCGGCGACATCGTGGTCGCGGGCAAGAACTTCGGCTGCGGCTCGAGCCGCGAGCACGCAGTCTACTGTCTGCAATACGCAGGTGTTCCCTGCGTGCTGGCTGAGACCTGCTCCCGCATTTATTACCGCAACGCCATCAACAACGGCTAGCCC
>CAVFND010000128.1:0-5020 GCA_963623615.1 Oscillibacter sp. ER4
GCGAGCAGCTCGAAGAGCTGCAATGCTTGCCGATTGCACTGCCCATAGCGCGGCGTTGCCGCGTTGGCTATTGCTACACGACTTGGTGTGCTTCTACTATCCGCTGCCGCTCTGCCAACCTTGTAGGAGTGCAGCCTAATCACCGTCTACCGATAGTGCATATATCGCGGCGAGCGAAGCAATGCCGCCTCGGCAGGCGCCAGCAGAACAGCGAAAATCCGTAGTAGGCGGAGATTGCGTAAGGGTAACGAATCGCAGGCAAAGCGACAGCGAAGATAGGAGAAAGTCAAATCGTATAGCAGCAAAAAATAGCAGGCACCCGATTCCGCAGGCCGCGCAGCTCTTCAAGTGCCAATCTGGCAATGCAAAGTCTTTCTCTTGGGGTTCCAAAGGGGATATTCTCTTTTGCGAAAGAGAATATCCCCTTTGACTCTGCCGCCCGCAGGCGGCATATCCCTCCACGCCGTGCGCGGAAAGCAGATGCGCCCCAACGGGGCGCAAAAAAAGAGCTGCCCTTTCGGACAGCCCCTTTTCACTCCGCCGCGCGGGATGCGTCCAGCGGTTTGACAAATTTCTTATAGCAATGCAAAAAGTACGCGATCTCCGCAGCGCCTGTGAGGATCCAAGAAAACGGATAGAGCATATAGAGCGAGCGGATCGTGTGGAAGTGGGCGAACACGGTGTAGATCCACGCGACGCGGAACACGCACGAGCCGAGGAACACGAAGACCATCGGCACGAGGCCCTTGCCAAGGCCGCGCGAGGCGGCGGTGGTGCAGTCCATCGTCGCCGAGATCGGGAACGAGAAGCACATGACCCAGATGCGCGCAAGGCCCGCCTCGATGACGTCGGATTCCGACGTGAAGAGCGAGAGGAACTGGTGCCCGAACAGCAGGAACAGCCCGCCGAGCACCGCCGCAGCTACCGCGGAATAGCCGAGCGTCAGCAGATAGCTCTTGAGCACGCGGCGCGATTTGCCTGCGCCGTAGTTCTGTCCGACAAAGCTCGAACAGGCGATGTAAAACGCGTTCATCACGGAGTAGACGAGGTTATCCACATTGCCCGCCGCGGAGTTGCCCTCGACGACGACGGTGCTGAACGAGTTGATGCCTGCCTGGATGAAGAGGTTCGCGACCGAGAAGATCGCGTTCTGCAAGCCCGCGGGCACGCCGATGGACAGCGCGTGGATGGCCTTGTCCTTGTGGAAGCGCACCTCTTTCAAATTGAGGCTGTAAATGTCCTTGCTGCGCAGGAGCGAACGGACGATAAGCCCCGCGGACACGCACTGCGAGAGCACGCTCGCAAGCGCCACGCCGTCGGTCGACATCCCGAGCCCGATGACGAACGCAAGGTCGAGGATGACATTCAGCACGCCCGCGGTGGAGAGGTAGATGAGCGGCGTTTTCGTGTCGCCGATGGCGTTCAGAACGCCGTTGCCGTAGTTGTAGAGCGCGGCGGCGGGCATGCCGAGGAAGTAGATGCGAAGATACAGCTCCGCGCCGGCGATCAGATCATCGCGCGTGTTCAGAAGCTCGAGCAGCGGGCGGGCGAAGATAAGGCCCAGCGCCAGCATCAGAAAGCCCGCGATCAGGCAGACAAGAAACGACGTGTGGACGGACTCGCGCACGTTTTTCTCGCTGCGCGCGCCGAAGTGCGTGGCGACGAGCACGTTGACGCCGCTGCCAAGGCCCATCAGAAAGCCCGTGAACAGGAAGATGAGCGTCGTGGTCGAGCCGACCGAGCCCATGGCGGCGGAGCTTGAAAAGCGGCCAACGACCGCAAGGTCGACCATGCTGAAGAGCATCTGCAAAAGGTTTGTGAACATCAGCGGCAGCGAAAAGCCGATGATCTGGCGGCCAAGGCTGCCCTGCGTCATATCGAGCGTGGCGGAACGCGCCATAAAATATCCCTCTCTCTCGTTCTCTATTCAGAGTCCTATTCTTATAGCACACTTTCCCTCGCTTTGCAAGCGGGAAGGGCGCGGCGCGCGAAAAATAACGAAAAATGGCGGAAAATTTTTCAAAAAAGCCGAAAAGCGCGCGCAAAAACGCTTGCAATCCGAAACTTTGTGTGATAGTATGCTTGTGTTATGGATGCAGGAAACGCAGAGTGGACCGTTTGGCCCGCTCTTTCTTTTGCAAATTTCGGAAAAAACACGGACTGCGAGGGATACAATGAAAAAAGTGACAGAGACCGTGCGCGAACTGGCGCTCCCCGTTGTCGAGGGGCAAGGCTGCAAGCTCTGGGACGTGGAATACGTCCGCGAGGCCGGGCAGTGGTATCTGCGCATCTACATTGATAAGGACGGCGGGGTGAATATCCTCGACTGCGAGACCATCTCCCGCGCGCTGAGCGATATTTTAGATGAGGCCGACCCCATCGAGTCGAGCTACATTTTCGAGGTCGCGTCCGCCGGCGCGGAGCGCCCGCTCAAGCGCCATAGCGACTTTGAGCAGTTCATGGGCTCGCCCGTGCTTTTGAAGACCTACAAGCCCATCGACGGGCGCAAGGAATTTTCCGGCGACCTTGCAGGCTTCGACAACGGCGCGGTCACGCTTCGCATCGGCGAAGAGGAAAAGCGCTTTGAAAAGGACGCGGTCGCGCTCGTGCGCCTGCGCTGCGACTTTTAACTAAAAAGAATACCAATTACTTTGATTATACAGAATAGGAGCAATACCCATGAAATGTGATGAAATTTTCGCAGCGCTTGCGATGCTGGAAAAGGAACGCGGCATTTCTCAGACCTTTATGATGGATAAGATCGTCCAGGCGCTCACCACCGCCTACAAGCGCGACCACGAGGGCGTGGAAAACGTCGTCGTCGATGTGGACGAGGGCAAGCGCGAGCTCAAGATGTTCGTGCAGAAGGAGGTCGTGGACGAGGTCGAGAACCCCGGCACGCAGATGAGCCTCGACGATGCGAAGGCCATCTCCGCCAAGTACAATGTCGGCGATATCGTCAACATCCCCGTCGACAACATCGAGTTTGGCCGCATCGCCGCGGGCAACGGCAAGCAGGTCATCATCCAGGGCCTGCGCGAGGCCGAGAGCGGCATGGTCTACGACGAATACAACTCCAAGCAGCATGAAATTCTCACCGGCGTCGTCACGCGCATCGATCCCCGCACGGGCAACGCCTCTCTTCGCATCGGCACCGGCACGGAGGCGACAGACGCCATTCTTCTCGCCGGTGAGCAGGTGAAGGGCGAAACGCTCATCGAGGGGCAGCGCATCAAGGTCTACCTTGTCGACGTGCGCCGCCAGTCCCGCGGCCCGCAGGTCGTGATCTCCCGCACGCATCCGGGCCTTGTCAAGCGCCTTTTTGAGCTTGAAGTGCCCGAAATTTACGACGGTACGGTCGAGATCCGCTCCATCGCCCGCGAGGCGGGCTCCCGCACGAAGATGGCGGTGTGGAGCAACGACGAGAACGTCGACCCCATCGGCGCGTGCGTCGGCCCCCACGGCCAGCGCGTGAACAGCATCGTCGAAGAGCTGCGCGGCGAGAAGATCGACATCATCAAGTACAGCGACGATCCCGCGGAGTACATCGCCGCGGCGCTCGCTCCGGCGGACGTCATCGACGTACGCCTTGCCGACGAGGGCAAGGCCTGCCGCGTCATCGTGCCCGACGATCAGCTCTCCCTCGCCATCGGCAAGGAGGGCCAGAACGCGCGCCTTGCCGCGCGTCTCGTCGGCTACAAGATCGACATCAAGCCCGAGAGCTATAAGGAAGAGGAATAATTCAAAAAATGTGCATATGCACATTTTTGAGTGTTCATTTGCACCCCGCTGCGCGCACTCGCTTGCGCTCGCACACTTGCGGGGCGAGAAGTGTTTTTACTGACGCACCGGTCGTCAGTAAAAACGATTTCAGTTCATTTGCGCCGTGCGCGGCGCAAAGCCTGCGGCGCTATGGAAGCGCTTTAAAGGAGGGCGGCTCATGCAGAAAGTGAAGAAGATCCCGCAGCGCCAGTGTGTGGGCTGCCGCGAGATGAAGGACAAACGCGCGCTTATCCGCGCCGTCAAATCGCCGCAGGGCGAGGTATCGCTCGACTTTACGGGTAAAAAGCCCGGGCGCGGCGCTTACGTCTGCCCGAACAGCGAATGCCTCAAGCGGGCGCGTAAATCCCGCGCGCTCGAGCGCGCGCTGGACACGGCCATCCCCGAGAGCGTCTACGAAGAAATGGAAAAGGAGATGGCAAACGGTGGATAAACTGCTCAATCTGATCGGCCTTGCGAAAAAGGCCGGAAAGCTGGAGGTCGGCGAAGAGCCGGTCGGCGCGGCGGCAAGAAGCAAGCACGCGCGGCTCATCCTGATCGCCTCGGATGCGGCGGACAACACGCGCCGCCGCGCGCTCCACTTCGGCGAGGCGGGCGAGTGCATCTGCCTTGAGATCCCGCCGACGAAGGATGACCTCGGGCGCGCACTGGGACGCACATCCTGTGCGCTGCTGGCACTGACGGACATCGGCTTTGCCGAGGCCGTCGCCAAAAAGCTGGCGGAGGCTGACGAAGCGCACTATGGCGAGGCGGCAAAGCGCCTGACGATCAAGGCCGCCCGCGCCGCCGAGCGCAGAAAAGAGCTCAAGCAGCACGAAAAAAACGTGCGCACCGGCAAGAAAAAGCCGCATCAGGAAGAGCCGCCGCAGTCCGCTGCCGCCGCCAAGGCAAAGAGCGCGGAAAAGAGCGAAAGCAAGCGCCCGAGAGGCGCGGTCAAGCACGGACGCACGCGCGCCGAGCGCGAGTGGGCGCACCGCGCCGCGGAAAAGCAGCGCGCGGCAAAGCGCTTTGCCCACGCCCGCCCCGTGAAGAAGGGCAAGGGCAGCATCAAGAAAGACAGTAAGCAGAGATCACAACACACGGAGGTGCAATAATTTGGCTACTACAATGAGCAAGAACAAGGTATCCGATATGGCAAAGGACTTCGGCATGACGTCGAAGGACATTCTGTCCGTTCTGAGTACCTATGAGGACGGGAGCAAGAAGCCTTCGCAGGTGTTGTCCGCGGACGAGATCAACC
>CAVFND010000129.1:0-5019 GCA_963623615.1 Oscillibacter sp. ER4
GAGCTGGTCGCTCTGACCGCCCGTGACCGGGAGCTGGATATGCTCTTTGAACGGCTCTATGAGGACAATGTAGCGGGAAAGATCGACGATGCCCGGTTTGCCAAAATGTCCAAACGCTACGAACAGGAGCAGGGCGAAAACGCAAAGAAGATCAAGGCTCTGCGGCTGGAACTGAAAAAGGACGAGAGCAAGCGCATGGACATTGACGATTTTCTTGAAAAGGTACGGCGGTACACAGACGCAACCACCATTACAAAGCGCATGGTCGCGGAGCTGATCGACCACATTGAGGTGTACCACGCTGAAAAGCAGGACGGCGTTACCAACCAGCGCGTCGATATTCACTATAACTGCATCGGTGCCTTTGATGTGCCGGATCGCCGGAAGATCCCGGAGGCCGACATTATCATGGAAACAAGAAAAGGCGTAGCACTCAGCTACGCCCCGGAACAGGTTGCGGTATGGACTTTTCGGGAAATAAAAAAGCAGAGTGTCCATTACAGGATACTCAGATCCTATAAGGACACTCTGCATGGTCCGAGTGGCGAGATTTGAACTCACGGCCTCATGGTCCCGAACCATGCGCGCTACCAACTGCGCTACACCCGGATATGAAATTGTGCGGCCCGCGCCGCGAACAGTAGTATTATATGAGCTTCCCTCCGTTCTGTCAAGAGGGAAATCCACATTTTTCAAAAAGCCCCGCGGCGCATGGCCGCGAGGCTCTGGCGGGAGCATGTGAGGATCGAACTCACCCGAGAGGCTCTTCACCCCTCTCACCGGTTTTGAAGACCGGGGGGCACACCAGCACCCATCTACTCCCATGTGAGAGGCGGCCAAAGCCGCCTCATTTTTGCAGCTCACCGAACCGCGCGCCCGGCCTGCGGGCGTCGCCCTCACGGCGAAGGACGCCCTGCCTGTCGTAGTACTCCAGCACCAGCAGCGCGTGGTCGCGCGAGGTGCCGAGCGCGTCGCGGAACTCTCCCAGCGCGAGCGTATCATGTGTTTCGAACCACGTTCTTACCATCGCGTCGACCGCGTCCAGGACGCTTTTTTCGACGCACAGCTCCGGCGTGAGCAGCACGAGCTCGCCGGTGGACAAAAGGCTCTCGAGCACGCGCGCACACTCCACACGGTCCTTTTTGTCGAACAGCGCGCAGAGCGCGTCCTGCTTTTTGCCAAGAATTCCCACCGCGCGGCAGGCACGCAGCAGCTCGTCCCGGACGGCGCTCTGCCGCTTCGTCAGATGCACGGAAAAGTCCGGGAGCGCGCAGCGCTCCGCCGTCAGCGCGAGCTTTCCCTCGCGCGCAAAGCAGGCAAGGATTGCATCCGTGTTTTCCCGCGCTTTGCTGTGCAGCAGCCGCTGCCTCGCCTCGGCAAGGCGCATGCCCGCGTGCAGCGGATGCTCGCGGTGATACTTTGCCAGCATCGCCTCGCAGTCCGCCCACAGCCCGTCCAGCACCGACGCTGCAAGATAGCGCGACGGCGCGATCTCGACGAGCTTTCCCCGCGTGCAGAACGCGGCGAGCGTTTCCGGCAGTCTTTCTTCCGATTCATCGAAGCGCGCGGCAATCTCTGCAAGCGTCATGCCCTCCGCGCCGCGCTCGCCGACGGCCTGCACGAGCTTTGCCTCGTCCGACCCGCTCTCGCGCACGGCGAGCGACGCGAGCACATGCGCGTCGTTTCGCTTGTGGCGGTATGGATGCCCGTCCAAGATCACCCCGCCGCCGATGGTCTCGAGCGGCGAGTAAAAGCGCACGACGAAGCGGTCGCCCTGCCGCGCGGCGAGCTCTTCGCTCAGCCGCAGCTGGGCATAGCAGCTCTCGCCTGGGCGTAGCGCGTCGCGGTCCAGCAGCACCGCCTTTGCAAGGCGCACCGCCGCGCCGTGGTAGAGGTGCAGGCGCGAGCCGCTCTCGATGATCCGCCTGGAATCCGGCAGATTCTGCAATCTCACGTCCAGCATCAGCGTCGGCGGCATCGAATCCGGCCTGCACAGCACGTCGCCGCGGCTGACACACTCTTTTTTGACCCCCGCTAAGTTGACCGCCGCGCGCTGTCCGGCGTACACCGCCGCCACGTCGCGCCCGTGCACCTGCAAATTGCGCACGCGGCACTTATCCCCGCGCGGCATGAGCTGCGCCTCGTCGCCGACGGCGATGTGCCCGTCGATGAGCGTGCCGGTGACGACTGTGCCGAAGCCGTCGACGGAAAACACGCGGTCGACGGGCAGCCGGAACGGCGTGCGCGCGCTTTTTTCCTCCGTGTGCAGCGTCAAATCGTGCAGCGCTTCGCGCAGCTGCTCAATGCCCTCCCCCGTGCGGACAGACGTGCACAGAATGGGCTTATCCTCTAAAAATGTTTCCCTGACGCGGCTTTTGACATCCCCTTCGAGCATTCTAAGCCAGTCGTCATCGACCAGATCGGTCTTTGTGAGCACGACGAGCCCGTCTTTGACACCGAGCATCTGCAAAATGTCCAGATGCTCGACCGTCTGTGGCATGAAGCCCTCGTCCGCCGCCACGACGAGCATCGCGAGGTCGACGCCGCCCGCGCCGGCGAGCATATTTTTGATGAACTTCTCATGCCCCGGCACATCGACGATGCTCGCGCAGCTCCCGTCCGGAAAATCCAGGCGCGCAAAGCCGAGGTCGATCGTGATGCCGCGTTTTTTCTCCTCGGCCAGCCGGTCGGTGTCCACACCCGTGAGCGCCTTGACGAGCTCGGTCTTGCCGTGGTCGACGTGGCCCGCCGTGCCGATGATGACGTGCTTCATCGAACAGCCTCCGCAACCGCCGTGGCAATCTCAGAAAAGTCTTCCTCGCCGATCGCGCGCACACACAGCAAATACTGCCCGCGGTGGATGCGCGCAACGATGGGCTTTGCGCGCATGCGCAGCTTTTCCTCCAACTCATCCACGCCGAGCTTTTCTGGCTCGACCGCGACGGCCCAGCCGGCAAGCTCCTGCGCCGGCGCGCTGCCGCCGCCGACAGCGTCGCCCGTCCGCACAAGCTGCGAGGAAACGCCCGCGTCCGCGAGCGTCTTTTGCAGCCGCAGCGCCTTGGCGTGCAGCTCGTCCTCGCTCGCCGACAGCATCGCAAGCGTCGGGATCTCGCGCGCGGCGGTCTCCGTGTCCAGATAGGCGCTGAGCGTCGCGTGCAGCGCGGCGAGCGTCATCTTGTCGAGGCGCAGCGCCCGCGCGAGCGGATGCTTTTTGAGCCGTTCGATGTATTTTCTTTTGCCGACGATCAGTCCCGCCTGCGGCCCGCCGAGCAGCTTATCGCCAGAAAACGATGCGACGTCCACGCCCGCGCGCAGACTTTTCTGCACCGTCGGCTCGCCGCGGATGCCAAACGGCTTGAGGTCGACAATTGCCCCGCTGCCGAGGTCTTCAATGAGCGGCAGCTCGTGCCCGTGCGCGATCTCCGCCAGCTCCTCCGGCGGTACGGACTCGGTAAACCCCACGATGCGGTAGTTGCTCGTGTGCACCTTCAAAAGCGCTTTCGTCTGCTCGCCGATGGCGGCCTCATAGTCGCGCCGGTGCGTCTTGTTCGTCGCGCCGGCCTCGCGCAGCGTGCAGCCGCACTGCGTCACGATCTCCGGAATGCGGAACGAACCGCCGATCTCGACGAGCTCGCCGCGCGAGGCGATGACCTCTCCCCCGCCCGCGAGCGCGGACAAAATGAGCAGCACCGCCGCGGCGTTGTTGTTCACGGCCATCGCCGCCTCCGCGCCCGTCAGACGGCACAAAAGCGCCTCCACATGCTGATACCGCGAGCCGCGGCAGCCGTTTTCCACATCGTATTCCAGCGTCGAATAGTTCCTCGCCGCCTCCGCCGCGGCGCTGGCCGCGCGCTCGCTCAGGCAGGCGCGGCCAAGGTTCGTGTGCAGCGTCACGCCGGTCGCGTTGATGACCGGCCGCAGCGTCGGCAGCTGCTTTTCCTCCGCCCGCGCTAAAATGCGCGCGCAGAGCGCGCCGGTCTCCGGCAGTGCGAAAAGGCCGCCGCGCACTTCATTTCTCAGCTCGTCCAGTTCCTCGCGCACGCTCTCGCGCAGCAGCACCGGCGGCAGCGCCGACGACTTGAGCTCGTCCCGACCGAGCAGTTCATCCACCCGCGGGATGGAGCGAAATAGATTTTCTTCCACGCTTTTCCCTCCCCGCGCCCGACATGCAATGCATCGGGTGCCAATTCTCCAGTTTGACTTTACCCTATCAGAAAGGCCCTCTCCCATCAAGAAAAGCCAGAACTGTTCGCTGAATTAGCCACGCAGTTCTGGTTTTTCTATTGTTCCTGAGTGCACGAACCGTCCCGTGACCGCAAGTTTTCAATTCTTGCCCATTTGGGACAGCTTCTTGTCGGGGCATGCCTGCCTCAAGCCCCTGTTAGGATTGAGTACGGCAAATTACGATTTGTTGCGCTGAGTATACCATATTTCTCGACGAAAGAACATCCTTATATATGAGGACCTGACCGTTTTACTGCGTACATGACCTCGATCCGCAAAAATCCCCATGCGCGACACCTTGACGGTGCGAACATGGGACTTGATACTTCCTCGGCCTAACCGGGTACTCGTAACCGATCCTGATAGACGGCTGCCGTGCCATCTCTCGAAAACGGTTTTTCGAACACCCAACTTAGGGAGAACCGCTTTTTTATTTTACCGCGCTGAGCGCTTTGCCCTCTTTCCGCTTTTTGAGCATGATCGGCACGTCCATCAGCCCGAACACTGCCACGAGCAGCACGGGGAAGCCGATCCAGTGGTAGCCGAAGTGGTCGCGGAACCACGCGAGCGGGTTACCATCCGGCGCGTACATCAGGAACATGAAATTCGTATCGAGCAGCAGGTTAACGCCGAGAATCGGCACCGCCATCGCCAGCAGCAAGAAGCACTTGCCCATGTACCTGACGCTCGGCCGGATGTCGTCGGCCGCGAACAGCATGATGGGATAGGTCGCGAGCAGAATGTGCACGCTCGTCGAGTGCCAGAACATGAAGTTCACCGCCGGAAGCGACGTCC
>CAVFND010000130.1:0-4976 GCA_963623615.1 Oscillibacter sp. ER4
TCGAGGTCCCATCGCCCGTGCCGACCTGCCCGAAGACGTAGAGCGGATGCGCCGCGCCCTTGATCTTTTCGCCGTAGACCTCGGCGTTGGCGACGAGCTGCTCGATGGCCGTCTGCGCCTTGAAGACGAAGAAATAATAGATGGCAAGCCCCGCGAGCGAGACGATGACCGTGATGAAGCTCTTATGCTTGAGCCTGCGGCTCACCTTCGCCACGACCCAGCCCAGCGCGCACGAGAGCGTGAGCACAAAAATTGAAATGAGCGCTGTCATCAGCACGCCGCCGAGGATCGCCATCGGTGCCGCCGAGGCCGTGACCCAGTAGACGATGACCGCGGGCAGGATGACGACCACGGAGTACATGAGGCCCATGAGATAGACCGTCAGCAGCCGCGAGGCCATCAGCGTCCGCACTGGGATCGGCAGCGAGAGCAGCAGGTCGTTGTCCTTGGCGAAGTACAGGCCCGAATACGTGTTGAACACGCTGCCGAACGCACCGAGGAAGACGGCGAGCAGCGACATGAGCGCAAAGTAGAGCCAGCCCATCCCCGCCTGCGCGAGCGGTGCGCAGAGCGAAACGGAAAGTCCCGTGAACATGCCGCCGACAACGCCGACCATCAGCACGATAAAGAGCAGGATGTAACCGGCGACCCCCGCCGCCGAGCGCTTTTTGTTGGTTTTGGCATTGTAAAAGTAGCTGCGAAAAATTTCCATCAGCTGCTTTTTGACGAGCGTTTTCAGCATGATTCGCCCTCCAGCTCGAGGAAGACCTCTTCGAGCGAGTCATCGCCCTTGACCTCCTCCATCGTGCCCGAGCGGATGAGCCTGCCTCCCTTGATGATGGCGACCTTGTCGCAGAGCTTTTCGGCCACCTCGAGCACATGGGTCGAGAAGAAGATCGCGCCGCCCGCGTCGCACACCTCGCGCATCATGCCCTTCAGGATGTGCGCAGCCTTTGGGTCGAGACCGACGAACGGTTCATCCATCAAAATGAGCTTCGGCTCGTGCAGCCACGCCGAGATGATGGCGAGCTTCTGCTTCATGCCGTGGGAGTACGCCGCGACGGGCTGGGCGAGGTCGCCCGTCAGCTCGAAGAGGCCCGAGTACTTGCGGATGCGCTCCTGCCGCGCCCCCGCCTCCACGTCGAAGATATCAGCAATGAAATTGAGGTACTGGATGCCCGTCATGAACTCGTAGAGGTCGGGGTTATCTGGAATGTAGGCGAGCATTTTCTTGCAGGCGATGGGATCGTCCTGAATGGAGTGTCCGCCGATCGTGATCTTGCCGGAATCGAACTGCTGGATGCCGACGACGGACTTGAGCGTTGTGGTCTTGCCCGCGCCGTTGTGGCCGATGAAGCCGTAGATCTCCCCGGGCGCGATGTGAAGCGACAGATCATCCACGGCCTTCTTTTCACCGAAGGTCTTGGTCAGATGGTCGATATAGAGCATAAGGTTCTCCCCCTTTTCTTCTTGCAGGCGTGCCAAATATCTTTATGATATCAAAATCATATCAATTATTTTCCGCTTGTCAAGAAGAATTTTTGAAATGTCAAGTCAGCTTTACTTGTAAGATAGCACCGCCGCTCCAATTTGTCAAGTGTGCTTTACATTTCATCTTTTTTCGCAGCACGAGCGAAACGATGACCATCACCGCCGCATACAGCACGCCGCCGATGGCCCAGATAAACCAGCTGTATTGGGGCTGACCGCTGCCGCGTGGGCCGAAGGTGTAGAACAGGAAGATCGCCGTCACGCTCAGCCAGCAGATGAGCGACACCGTGCTCATCACACCGCTTTGCGCCTTCTTTTTGCGCGTGTAGTCGCCCTCTTCAAGCAGCTGGTCCATCGCGCCGGTGTAGGTCCCGCTCCAGACGAGCACGCCCACGCCGCAGGCGACCAGAAGCAGCAGCGCATCCACCGCCGCCGCGTAAACACCCGCCGGAGCGACGCGCACGAGCAGCGCGGCAAGGCTGGACGACGCAAGGCCGCCCCCCAAGCATCAGCGGCACCACGGCGAGAATACACAGCACCACGCCAAGGATTGTGCAGCGTGAAGCGGTCGGCTCGTAATCCTTCCGCCGCTCGCGCACCATGCCGCTTACGCCGTACTCGGTCTCAAACGGCTCTTTTTCAAGGAACGCAAACTCCTTCGTCTTTGCCCCGCAGGAGAGAAATATCCCCACCGCGACGGCGGCCAGCACCAGCAGCACGCTCACGCCGATCCCCACGGCCAGATCCTCCAAAATGCCGCCGAGGCCCGCGTCCGCCATGGCGGGGAGGAAAATGATCACGACCGGCGAGGCGATGCACATCGCCACCGCCAGCGCGGTCTTCGGTGCGCAGGACCTGCGCAGCGCAAGATATCGCGCCGCCTGCTCCATCGTCACCTTCCGCAGCGGTGTCTCGTCCGCCTCGGATTCGACGAGCTCCTCCTCTTCAAGTTCATCTTTTAATAAATAGTCGGTGCTCACGCCGAAGAGTCGGCTCATCTGCACCACCTTGTCAAGGTCGGGCACGGACTGCGCGCCCTCCCACTTGCTCACCGACTGGCGCGTCACACCGAGCTGGCTTGTCAGCTCCTCCTGCGACCGACCCGCCTTCTTGCGCAGCGTGATGATTTTATCCGCTAAGATCATATCGTCTTCCTCCTGATTCCTAAGGCGCGATCCCGCGCCGTTTGGATGGCGTTATCATAGCCTATTTCGCGGTTGTGGGAAAGAAAGCGCTCTGTCAAATTTGTCAACCGGCAGTTGCAAGCCTTGATTTTTCAAGGTTTTTTCGCCGTGCGTTCCTATTACCCTATGTATCTTCGCCATGATATCATACCGCGGCGCAGATAAAAAGAGCGTCCCGCACGGGACGCTCTTTTTAAGGGTTTTCACACACTTACACAACGGCGAAGAACTTGACGAGGAGCAGCGCGGAGATCACGTAGGTCAGCACGCTGACGTCCTTTGCCTTACCGGAGAGCAGCTTGACGAAGGTGTAGGAGATGGGACCCAGGCCGATGGAGCCGGAGATCGGCATACCGATGAGCATGATGGACACCGGCAGCATCTGGTCCATGTCGCCAAAGTCCACATTCTTGAGACCCTGAAGCATCAGAACGCCGACATAGATCAGCGCGGCGGAGGTCGCAGCACCGGGGATGACGGCAGCGATGGGGGCGAGGAACATGCAGGCGAGGAACAGGATGGCCGCGGTCAGCGCAGTCAGGCCCGTGCGGCCGCCCGCTTCCACGCCGGAGGCGGACTCGATGAACGTGGTGACGGTGGAGGTGCCGGTGCAGGCGCCCGCGACCGTGCCGACGGCGTCAGAAAGCAGGGCTTCCTTCATCTGAGGCATGTTGCCGTCCTTATCGACCATGCCGGTGCGGGAGGCCGTGCCGACAAGGGTGCCGATGGTATCGAACATGTCGATCATGCAGAAGGTGATGACGAGCGTGATCGAAGTGAACCAGCCGATGTTCACAAAGCCCGCAAAGTCAAACTTGAAGAGCGTGGTGGAGACCATGTCGGCGAAAGGCGGGACAAAGCTCGCGGTGGCAAGGCTCGCAAACAGATTGACATGCAGGAAGATCGCACTGCCCGCCCAGTAGACGACGGACGAGAACAGCATGCTGAGAAGAACCGCAGCCTTCACGCCCTTCTTGGCGAGGACGGCCATAACGAAAACGCCGAGGAACGCGGTCACGACGGTCAGGACCATCGAATCGTAGCCCGAGCCCATGTTGCCCTTGATGACGCTGGGCGTGAGCGCGCCGAAGAAGTCGCGCATCATGTAGAACGGGCCGCCGTTTTCAGAGTAGATGCCGACGTCGGAGCCAAGGCCCACGTTCATCAGCATCAGGCCGATGGCGGGGGCGATGCCGTAGCGCACGCCGAGAGGAATGGCCTCCACGATCTTCTCACGCACCTTTAAGAGCGCGATGATGTAGGCCATGGTCATAAACGTGGTAAGACCGGCAAGGATTTCGGTGCGTACCGTGGTACCATTGGCCTTCAGCTTGAATAGCTTTTCCATGATTTTCTCCCTTTCTTTTTTGTTTTTCTGCCCCGCTGCCTGACAAAAAGTCAGGCAGCAAAGCAGATTTTCAGTCAATATTGCAAACATCCCGACAAGAAATTACAAGCATTCTGTTTATTTTTGCCACATTTTCTCATCCCCTGACGGTCTTTGTTCCGGTTCCTGTTGTGTTTTTGTTCGCTTTGCGCTATACTATATTTAGTAAGAATTTGCATTTTGGGAGGTGCATGCCGTGAAGCTGATGGTTTTAGACGGCAACTCCATCATCAACCGCGCCTATTACGGCGTCCGTCCGCTCACCACACGCGACGGCTTTTTCACCCACGCGATCTTCGGCTTTCTGACGATGCTCGGGCGTCTTCTGGACGAGGAAAAGCCCGAGGCGCTGTGCGTCGCCTTCGACCGCCGCGAGCCGACGTTCCGCCATTTGGAGTATGAGGGCTACAAGGCCACGCGCCACGCCATGCCCGAAGAGCTCGCCATGCAGATGCCGGTGCTCAAGGACGTGCTCGACGCGATGAACATTCCCCGCTACGAGCTCGCGGGCTTTGAAGCGGATGACCTGATCGGCACGATCTCGCGCAAGTGCGAGAAATCGGGCTGGGACTGTGTCGTCGCCACGGGAGACAAGGACTCTTTGCAGCTCGTGACCGAGCACACGACCGTCAAGCTCATCTCCACGCGCATGGGCCAGACCACGACGAAGGACATGACGCCCGAGGCGTTTTTCGAATCCTACGGCTTCGCGCCCATCCACATCGTCGACCTCAAGGCGCTGATGGGCGACGCGAGCGACAACATCCCCGGCGTGCCGGGCGTGGGTGAAAAGACAGCCATGGCACTTATTCAGAAATACCAGAGCATCGACGAAATCTACCGTCTGTTGCCCAATATTGAAGCCAAGCCCAACGTCATCAAAAAGCTCACTGAGGGCAAGGCGAGCGCGCACC
>CAVFND010000131.1:0-4934 GCA_963623615.1 Oscillibacter sp. ER4
CCCATGTTCTTTGCCATGACATAACCGGACGCCGTGCTCGGCGCACCGCACAGGATGACGATAGCGACCAGCGTCTGCTCGCGGAAGCCGAGCGCCACGCCCATCGGCAGGAAGATGGCGCTCAACAGCACCAGCTTGATGAACACAGCCGCACAGGTCGGGCCGAGTTTTTTGATGGCCTTTGCGCCCTCAAAGCCCGCGCCGATGCTCAAAAGCGCCATCGGCGTTGCGCAGTTGCCCAGCATGGACAGACCCTTGTCCAGCATCGGTGGGAAGTCGATCGCGAGAAGCGAGAACGGCAGACCAGCGAAAATGCCCAGTATGATCGGGTTGGTGATGATGCCGCGCAGCGTTTTGCCGACCAGACCGCGGTGGTCCGCCTGCTGTGCGTCCGGCGCGGTGACGGTCAGCACCAGCACCGAAAAGATGTTGTACAGCGGCACGCTGGCTACGATCATCAGCGGCACAAGACCGGCATTGCCGTACAAATTCTGCACAAAAGCCACGCCCAAAATCGCCTGCGAGCCGCGGAACGCGCCCTGTGTGAACGCGCCGACCATGCTCTTATCCTTTAAGAAGATGGACGCGCCGATCCAGACGGCAAAAAAATACACCGTCGTCGCACCCGCGCAGAAAAAGAAAAACACGGGGTCGAACTGCTCGGTGATGCGTCCCTGTGCGATATCACGGAACAGCAAGATCGGCAACAGCACCTTGAACGACAGACGATCGATGTCGGTCAGCGTTTGCTTGGTGAAAAAGTTTTTGCTGCGCAGCCAGCGGCCGAGCACGATAATGGCAAAAATCGGCACGGTGGCGTTCAGACAGAATATCAGATTATCCATTGGTTTCTCCCTCCACGGCTGCTTCCTCGTGGCGGAAGAAGTCCTGCAATTTCTCTAAACTCTGCGCCAGAAGCGCAGTCTGCTCGGGCGAGAGCGTGTCCACCAGAGAGGCGATCATGCGCTCGTGAAAGTCCTTGTGGTACTCGTAGGCGGCCCGGCCCTTGTCGGTGAGCATGATATTGACGACGCGGCGGTCCTCCTGGCTGCGCACACGGCGCACCAGTCCCTTGGAGACCAGCTTGTCGCACGCAACGGTCAGCGTGGCCAGCGTCACGCCGATCGACTTGGCGACCTCGCTCATGCGCACGGGTTCCCTGTCGCCGATCTTCTCGATGATGTGGATCTCGGTGATGGACACCGAGCTGCCCAGTCCGCCGGCCATGGCGCGTTCTTCGATTTTGTTGATCCGGCCGAACACATCGACCAGAAAGGAATTGAGCTGCTCTGCGTCTTCCATGTCCGCGCTGTCCCTCCGTTAGTTCGTTAATCTAACTAAATATTAGCATGGATTTGTCGAAATTGCAACAAAAAGGGCATAATCGTAAGATTGTGTCTTCGGATATATGAAGTTTTCCGCTAAAGCCGGCGGAATGGGTGCCGTCCGGACGGCTGGGAGGTCCAAAAGGATAGACACCAAGGTTTCTATCCTCTTGGGACTCCAGTTTCCTATTATTTCTTAGCCTGACGCAAATCAGAGAGCGGCGACCGCTTCGAAAAGGAGAACGGCAGTCGGGTTACTCTTGCGTTTATTTCGTGAAATATTCGCAGTTCACAGACAGCGTACTGCTACACATACGGTTTCATCTCCGCAGGCGCAACATACCCGTGTTGCGCAACTCGTTTGCGCGGTGACTACGGACGGCATCTGCGAATTTTTCTGCACGAATTCGACCGCCTGTATCTCTTCACTCTCAACTCTCCACTCTTCACTCTATGGAAGAATTTCAATCTATGCTTCACGCTATCCTTGCCGTGCATTTGTGCATTTCCACACAGACTTACACATTGCACAGCGCAGCAATCGCGGCTCTCAGGAGGGCGCTCAGGACAGCTAGGGTAACACACAGGAAATACGGCATCCGGCAGGTTCGGAGCGAATACCGTCCGGTAGCTTCGCCGCCCTGCCAGACCATGGAGCATGCGGCGAGCAGCGCGGAGACGCTCAGCACGGCAGGAACGCCTGCGGCTCCGACGGCAAGTGCGGTTCCCTCTCCCACGCTGACGGCGACCGTCATGGCGAGCACGAAGCCGCGTGCGGCGACGACCGCGCTCAGCAGCAGTTCGCGCGGGCGCAGGAAGGCGCAAACAAGCGGCAGCAGCACCCAGATGAGCGCGCACAGCGTACTCTGCACCACATGCGCGGGCAGTTCCGCCAGCACGCCAGAGAGCAGTACAGCGCCGTCTCCTTCACCGGCCCGTAAACCGGTCAGACCGCCTGCCGCAGCTCCACACAGGAACATCGCACACAGGAACAGAAACACCGGTGTCCGCACCAAATCGTCAAAAAAACCGAGAATATGCTGTTTGTTCATACGTCTTCCCCCTTGGAAAAGTCATAGAACAGCATATTCCCGGTTTTATCTTTTTAGAACAACGGACGGGCTTAGCCTTCCTCGTTGATCATTTCGCACATCGCGTTCACAAGATCCTCGCAGGGCTTGCGCAGGAACGGACGTACCTTTTTGCCGATTTCGTAGGTAGCATACAGCTTGCCTTCCTCATCACGGTGCAGCACGGCGGCGATCAGCTCGGTTGCAGCGGCGATACGGTCGGTCAGGTAGGCCAGATCGACTTTTTCGCTGTCGCACACGGAAACGACCACGCGCTTCTGCGAGCTGCTCGAGATCTTTGCAAGCTCGGTCGGCATTTCACGCTTGGAAGCAGTCAGCAGTACGATCTCGCTCTTGATCACGGCTGCGAGCTCGTCCTCGCAGATACGGACCTCGTCGTAGCCCTCTGCAGCCTTGCAGGCCGCCGCATTCTTCGCGGACAGGAACAGATTGCGCTGCGGTACGACCTCCTTCACCAAGATGGCGCGAACCAGCTTCTGAAGATACTCACCTTCACCAAGCACGGAAACCAGTACATTCTGCGGCATAATATCATCTCCTTCACAGGGCAGTACAAATACAAGAGCAATTATACGCACAAACAACCCGTTTCGCAACGGATTTTACGCATTCTTTTTACAATTCATCACTTTGACTGATTTGCACAAATTTTGTCCATCGCCTTTAGGTAAATTGCACACTCCAGACGCTTGCGCTCCATCTCACAGCCGAGGTCGTAGGAGTCGTTCATGTCGTGGTTCATGTTGTAGTTTGCTGCCGAGCAGCCGCCCGAGCAGTAGAACTTCGCCCAGCACTTCTGGCACTTCGGACGCGAGTAGATGTTCATGCCGGCAAAGGTCTGTGCGATGTCCATGTTGAAGGACTGATCGAGCACGCTGCCCTGCTTGAACTCCTCCTTGCCGACGAACTGGTGGCAGGGATAGATATCGCCGTCCGGCGTTACGGCTACATACTCGTAACCGGCACCGCAGCCGCGCAGACGCTTGACAACACACGGGCCCTGGTCCAGATCGACCATGAAGTGGAAGAAGGTGAACGCATTGCCGTTCTTCTTGCGCTCGAGCATGATGTCGGTCAGGCGGTCGTACTCGGCCTCGATCTTGGGCAGGTCGTCCTCGGTCAGATCGTAGCCGCAGCCGGGATCTGCCGTTACCGGCTCGACAGACAGGCGGTCAAAGCCTGCATCCGCGATGCTCAGCACGTCCTCAGCGAAATCGAGGTTGTGCGAGGTGAAGGTGCCGCGTGCGTAGTAGTCGAGGTTGGGGTCACGGTCGTCCACCAGTGCCTTGAACTTGGGCACGATGGTGTCGTAGCTGCCAGTACCGGCAACCGTCTTGCGGAACTCGTCGTTGACCTCACGGCGGCCGTCGAGCGACAGCACGCAGTTGTCCATGTTCTCGTTGATGTACTTGCGCTTGTCCTCATCGAGCAGCAGGCCGTTGGTGGTGATGGTGAAGCGGAACTTCTTGTTGTGTTTTTCCTCAAGGCTGCGGGCATAATCGACCGTCTGCTTTACGGTGTCCCACGCCATGAGCGGCTCACCGCCGAAGAAATCGACCTCGATGTTGTGGCGCACGCCGGAACGCGCGATAACAAAGTCGATGGCCTTCTTGGCGATCTCAGGCGGCATGATCTTGCGGCCCTGGCCAAAGTCGCCGGTGGATGCGAAGCAGTATTTGCAGCGCAGGTTGCAGTCATGCGCTACGTGCAGGCACAATGCCTTGACCGGTGCATTCACCGGAATGTAGCGGCTTACGTCGATGTAGTCATCCTGCGCGAACAGCTGACCGGCTTTTTCCAGCTCGTACAGCTCGTCATATGCCTCGCGGATCTCGTCCGCGGTGTAGTCCGGCAGGGCGTCGATGATGCTCTGCGGACAGGTATCACCCATGTTTTCATCCAGCAGTCCGGACACTGCATAGCTGATATCATCGAGCAGATGTACCGCGCCCGAATTGACGTCGAGCACGAAATTCAGCCCTTTTTTCTGATAACGATGAATCATTTATTTTCCTCCGATATGCAGGAACAAGGCGCACCCGCAGGTGCGCCTTGCATATTCCTTGTAAGCGTGATTACTTTGCGTGCTCGCACTTCTGGTTTGCCACGGTGCAAGAGGTCTTGCATGCGGACTGGCAGGAAGTCTGGCACTCGCCGCAGCCGCCGTGTGCTGCAGTCTGCTTCAGGGTTGCAGAAGTCAGGGTAGAAATATGCTTCATTTGAATGTCCCTCCTATTTTTTGATGTGGCTGTAACGCTTCTTTTTCCGCATATTGGCACCGGCGAAGCCGCCCAGTGCCGAGGCGATCAACGAGCAGAGCAGGCTGATCACCGTGCGTACAAAATGAATGGATTGACCGAGCGGCAGCACCGCCACGATCAGCAGGATCAGAAAAACCGCAAAGCCTGCGCCGAGCGACCAGAGAAACTGGTTTTCGCCTGCGCGCTTTGCAGAAAGCAGTGCAGCGAGCGCACTGCCGAGTGCAAGGAACACCAGCGCGAAAGGCGCTATTGCACCC
>CAVFND010000132.1:0-4921 GCA_963623615.1 Oscillibacter sp. ER4
GATCAGGGGTATCAGATGTACTCCGCGCTCATCGCGCACGGCGTCGAGAGCCGTCTCGTGCTCTTCCGCGGCGAGAACCATGAGCTCTCCCGCAGCGGCAAGCCCAAGCACCGCATCCGCCGCTTAAATGAGATCACCGGCTGGTTCGAGCAGCACAAGGCGTAAGGAGTTTCCCATGGAAATTCGCAAAACCACGACAAATGATATTGACGCCGTCATGGACGTCTTCGCCGCCGCCAAGCGCTACATGCGCGCAAACGGCAACGCCTCGCAGCGGGGCGACGACTACCCCACGTGCGGCATCGCGGCTTATGATATCGCGCGCGGCAGCAGCTATGTGCTGACAGAGCACGGCGAGATCGCCGGCACATTCGCCCTCATCATCGGCGAAGACGAGAGCTACCGCGTCATCGAAGACGGCGCGTGGCGTTTGGACAAGCCCTACGGCACCATCCACCGCCTTGCCTCCAACGGAAAAGCGCACGGCGTGTCGAAGTCCTGCTTTGACTTCTGCGCCGCGCAGATCGACTATCTGCGCACCGACACACACGCGGACAACCGCCCGATGCAGCAGCTGCTCGAAAAATACGGCTTTCAGCGCTGCGGTATCATCCGCGGCGCAAGAGACGGCGGAGAACGCATCGCATACGACTGCATCGTGCGCGGCTGAATCTGTTCCGCCGAAAATTGTCATAGAAAAGGGTGTCTGTCATGGAACGCAGAATTGTCGACGATGAGATCACGCTCGTCCCGTATTATCCCAACTACAAAGCGTCGCTCCCGTGGTATCAGGATGTGGACGTCTGCAAGCAGGTCGATGACCGTGATCATGTGTACGACCTGAAGCTGCTCAAGGCGATGTACCGCTATCTCGATGCGCGCGGCGACCTCTTCTACATCAAATACCGCGGCCGCCTGTGCGGCGACGTCTGCCTGCATCCGGACGGCGAGATCAACATCGTCGTGGCAAAGGACTTTCAAAACAGGCACATCGGCAGGCGCGTCATCGGTGAGTTGAAAAAGCTCGCAAGGGAGAAACAAATCCCGAAGCTGCACGCGGAGATCTACTCGTTCAACACGCAGTCGCAGCGCATGTTTGAGCGCGCCGGATTCCAGAAAACCGGCGACGAGCTGTACGAGCTGGTTCTGTAACTATCTTCCACAGCAAAAAAGCTCTCGTCTTTCGACGAGAGCTTTTTTCTATCAGAAAGGTCAATCCTCGAACCATGCCACGGCGCGGATGGGCGAGCCGTCGCAGTTTTCGAGCTTGAGCGGGAAGCAGCTGAACGAAAAGAGGCCGCCGCCGCATTTGTCAAGATCCTTGAGATTCTCGATGTTGACGATGTCCTTGCTCTTGAAGAGCTTTTTGTGGCGCGTCAGGTTCTCGTCCTCGATGGGGTCGAGGCCGATGACGTCGAAGCCGATGCCCTTGTAGTCGCCCGCGATGATATAGTCGAGCGCCGCATCGTCAAGACAGGGATAGTCGCCAAAGTAGGCGTCCGTGCCCCAACGCTTATCCCAGCCGAGGTGGAAGAGCAGAAAATCGGCATTTTCCGCGTCTTTGCCGTATTGCAGGATACGCTCGATCGTGATGGCCTCCCCTTCATTCAGGTCGCTGCACTCAATGACGAGTGCCTTGCCGATGAACCGCGAGGCGGGGAACGCATCGAGCGTCGTGCGGTCGGCATAAAGGTGCGCGGGCGGATCCATGTGCGTGCCCGTGTGGGTGTACATGGTCAGCTTGGTCTCCTTGAAGCCGTCCTTTTCATAGGTGTTCGCGCCGGCGAGGATTGGCGGCTCCGTACCGGGATAGACCGGCATATTTTCAGAAATGGTGTGGGTCAGATCGATCACGCGCAAGGGAACATCTTCCTTTCTATTGAAATCAAAATCAGAACACAAACTGCACCAGCAGCATATAGCACACCGTGCCGCCCGCGATGGAAAGAAGCATCTGCCTCTTCCACAGGTGCAGGGCGATCGTCACGGCGATGGCGATGAGCTCGGGCAGGCCGTAGGCGAAGTGCAGCACGTCGACATTGCGCAGGCAGTAGACGACGAGCATGCCGAAGATCGCGCCCGGCAGCGCCGAGCCGAGGTATTGGATGTATTTTGGCGTCGGTTTTTTGGGGTTGAAGACAAGAAACGGCAGAAAGCGCGTGAGCATCGTGCCGAGCGCGCAGAGAATGATGGTGATGGCCTGTTGTAAGATCGTCATTTTGCCGCCTCCTGCGTCTTCGCTTCGATGGGCTTTCTCAGCGCGGTCAGCGCGACGAGAATGCAGATCATCGCGGGGATGAGGAAGTTGTCCGCGCCGAAAATCAGCAGGCACGCGACGCTTGCCGCAAGGCCGATCCATGCGCTGAAATGGTGCTTTTCCTTGAGCCACTGGTCCATGAAGATGACGACGAACATCGCCGTCATCACAAAGTCGAGCCCCTCGGTGTTGAAGCGCAGAAGCCCGCCGAGGATGCCGCCGAGCGTTGCGCCCAGGAACCAGTAGAATTCATCGAGCAGCGAAACGAAGAAATAGAACCACCCGCGGTTCACACCCTCGGGGATCTCCGCCGTGTAGTTGACGCTGAACGTCTCGTCGCACATGGCGTAGATGAGGTACGGCTTTTTCCAGCCCGTGCCCTTGTACTTGTCGAGCATCGAAATGCCGTAAAACAGGTGGCGCGCCTGGATCATCACCGCCGTCAGGAAAACCTGCACCGGCGCAAACGGCGCGAGCAGCATGCTCGTCGCGACAAATTCAAGGCTGCCGCCGAAGATGACGACGCTCATGATCATCGGATACCAGAAGCTGAAGCCCGACGTACGCATATAGACGCCGTAGGTCATGCCGAGAAACAAAAAGCCTGCGAAAATCGGGATGGTGTGCGGAAACGCGGCCTTCAGTGCCGCGCCCGCGGGTGATTTGCTGTGCATGGGAACGGGAACCCTCCTTGCGGTGATAAAACGAGAATGGAAATGCGCCGGTTATTTTTCCGTCCGGTGCATAAACTGACCTGAGGTGATACGATGTCCTGTCAGGACGCGCTGCCTGCCGCCGTCAGTGCCGCCGCGGCGGTCATGGCGCAGGGAAAGAGCGATGCAGAGGTCGCACTGCTCGCCGCCATTTTCACGCAGCTTGGCGACAGCCTTGCGATGATCGCTGCGCTGCGCGCGTGCGGAAAAAGCGGCGACAGCGAGTCGGAATAAACCAGCTCAGTCCTTGGCCGCCTCTTCTTTGACTTCATTCTTTTTGCCGCCCACGGTGATGAATACGCCCGCGAGCAGTGTAATCGCCGAGCCGAGCAGAATGCGCGGCGTGAGCGTTTCATTGAGAAACAGAATACCGACAAAGATGCTCGTGATGGGCTCGAACGTGCTTAAAATCGCCGCGCGCTGCGCGCCGATAAGGAACGTTCCCTTCTGGAATAGCACGACCGCGCCGACGCAGATCGTGAGCGAGAAGATAAACGCCACGAGCCATCCGGCAGCAGTCTGCGGCAGATGGAGCTGCCCCGTGACAAGGCAGAGCACGAATGTGCAGACCGCGCACACGATTGCCATATAAAAGCTCATGCGAAAACCCGAGACCTCGCGGTGGCGAAAATGAGCTAAAAGTAGGATGTAAACCGCGTAGGCCGCGCCCGACGTAAGCGCCAGCACGACGCCGAAGGGATCGACCGCGCCGCTCGGGTCGATGAGCAGGATAATGCCGAGCGAGCACAGGATCGCGCAGAAAAGCGCGTTTTTCTGCACCTTTTCGCGCAGCACGAAGCCGCCGAGCACCACGATGACGGGATAGGCAAAGTGGAACACCGTCGCCATGCCGGAGGCAAGGCAGCGGTATGAGCTAAACAGCAAAATCGGCGCGAGCCAGCAGCCGAAAAAGCCGGTCAGGCTGGTTTCGAGCAGCGCGCCGCGGCTGATACGCAGCCCGCCCTGCTTCTGGCACAGCAGCGCAAGGATTGGAAGCGACAGGAGGTTGCGCAGGAACACCAGCGTCATCGGCGTCACGCCCTGCGCGTAGAGGAAGTTCGCCCCCAGCGGCATACAGCCGAAGATAACGGCGCTCAATATCACGCAGAAATAGCCGAGCCACTGCTTTCGACGCTCCATGTCGGCCTCCCCCTTTACATGAATAAAGTGAATGCATTTATCATACGCGCGCTTTTCCTTCCGGTCAAGTGGGAAAATCAAAAAACACTGCGTTGACAAATATTCTCGCGGCTGATATGCTGTGATATCATCAGAAAAAAGAGGCGAAAATGTCGTGTTTCTCTTTTATGTCAACCCAATCTTAATTGCCGCGGCGGTCATTCCGGCCATCGTCCTGCTGCGCTTTGTCTACAAGGAGGACCGGCTCGACAAGGAGTCGCCGGGACTGCTGCTCTCGCTCGTCATCTTCGGCATTCTATCGACGTTCGCCGCCATCGTGACCGAGCAGATCGGCGAGGCGATTTTGGGTATCTTCCTGCCGCAGAATTCGACCGCGTACAACGCGCTGCTCTATTTTGTTGTGGTCGCGCTGTCGGAAGAGGGCTTTAAGTACCTGCTGCTCAAAAAGCGCACGTGGTATTCAAGCGAATTCAACTGCCAGTTTGACGGCGTCGTCTACGCCGTGTTCGTCGCGCTCGGCTTTGCCCTGTGGGAGAATATCAGCTACGTGCTGATGTACGGTCTCGGCACGGCGGCTGTCCGCGCGGTCACAGCCGTGCCGGGACACGCGTGCTTTGGCGCGTTCATGGGCGCGTTCTACGGCCTTGCCAAGCGCTACGACAACTTTGGCGACGAGTACCGCAGCCGCCGCTGCCGCCGCTTTGCCGTGCTCGTGCCAGTGCTGCTGCACGGCACGTACGACTTCATCGCGACCTATGAGTACGACGGCTATGCGTGTATCTTCGTCCCGTTCGTCGTGCTGCTCTTCGCC
>CAVFND010000133.1:0-4915 GCA_963623615.1 Oscillibacter sp. ER4
GTTCAGGCTTGGTCTGCAGGGCCTCGATGTGAGCGCCCTTGCCAAGCTCACTGCCGTCGCGCTTCTTCCAGTGGAAGTAAAGATAAATAAGTGTGACCTGGATGAGTTTGCAGAGGACAAAGAGGATGTACGTGTGGAAATACGTGGAGAACGCGAGATCGACCGCTTCACCAGTGGAACTCTCGACAAGGCCGTAGAGCACGACACCAGTGCCAGTGAAGGGGTTCATTGTGCCGCAGTTGTAACCACAGTCGATAGCAAAGACCATCAGCAGCGGATCCATGCCGATCTGCTTGCAGATGGAATAGCCGATGGGCGCGAGCAGGACAATAGTACCCGGACCGGCGCCGAGGTAGCCCAGCACCATGGCAATGACCATGAAGACAATGGGCACCAGTGTGACCTTGTCCTTAAAGGCGTAAAGCATCTTTGCACCCATGAGATCAAGTGTCTTGTTTTCTCGGGCAAAGCCATAGAAAACCGCACCGGCGATAAGGAAGAACACCCAGTTATTGGGCCAGTAGTTGTAGACATCTGCGACCGACTTACCCATGCAGAGCGTGCCGATCAGGAATGCGCAGGTCATAGCCGTCAGGCCGAGGTTAACATCTTTCCAAAAGCTCAGGACAATTGCGATGACAACCGAGGCCAAACAGAGCAGCAAAATGGTATCAGGACTCATATACCCTCCTAAATATTTTGCGGCACCCGTGCGGACGCAGAGGTGCCGCACGTTTTGTTATCTGCGTTTTTTCTTCAAAAGCTCGTTCCAATTCTCCGGGAGTTCAATCTTCTTGCTTGTCGGCCAGCCCATAAAGCCATTCTCCGCGCCGATGATCATGTGATCGCGGCCCGGGTCACCGCTGACAACCAGCTGGATATCGTCGGGATCAGCAAGCATCTGAATGAAGCGCTGGTCACCGTCATCGGTATAGTTACCATTCTCGTCATAGAAGGCAAGCGAACCGATGGGCGTAACTTCAAACTTGCCGTACTGCTCCTTGGTACCGATGAATTCCGGCCAGTTGCCGTCCTTGACACCCTGCGCAAAGCGCTCAGTCAAGCGGCCACCGAGATTGCTGAGACGGAACTTGGCGTTTTTGAACATGTGCTCCTTGACGTCCTGCTTGGTCATTCCCTCGCGGATGAGCGAGTCAATGATAGTCGGGGTCAGGACGATCAGGGGACGGACATGCTGACCGCGGAAAAAGAACTGGATGAACATGTGGTTATCCGCCATGCGGTGCTCGATGCTACGCAGGATGCCTTCGGCGGTCGGGTAGCCGACCTCGATGCCCTGCGTGCGCTCGGTGCAGGTCATGATAGTGATCACATTATCGCCTGCATTGAAGCCACGGTCAACACTGTAAGGCTGCCAGCCGATCTTTTCAAGATAATCCTCATTTTCAGCCAGCACGATGCGGAAGTTGTCGCCGAAACAGCCCTTATCGGACTTGTGCGGCAGAAGTCCCGCCACATTGCGCAGATACATACGCCAGAAACGGCCTACCGAGGTATTGGCCTGGAAACCGGGTCGCAGCGCACCCTGCGTACAGTTGAAGTTCAGCTCCTTGATGATCTTACCGCTGAGGATAAGCATGACCTCGGTGCCCGGCGTATGGCCCAGATGCTCCTGACCGAAGTAAGGATCACACATGGCTTCCGTCAGTGCGACCAGCACCGGCATATACTCCGGACGGCAGCCGCACATAACACCGTTGACCGCAACATTCCACACGGTCGCCTGACGGTTCTCGGGCTTGAGAATACCGAGTACCTCGTCGGGCTTGCGGGGCGTGAACTTGAGGAACTCCTCGACCTTTTCAATCGTAGGCGGAACGATGGGCATACCCTCGCTCCACTCGTTGTCGAGGAAGTATTCGTTGATTTCTTCAAACGTGCCCGAATAGATGATATCGCGCATATCGGGCTCGCGCACGGCCTTGCCATCCTTGGGCTGTACTGTCAAGCCCTTGACGACCTGATCGGCCATGATGTTGTAAGCGTTTTCAAACACCTTTTCATTCGGCGTCACGTTGACGTGACCCGGATGCTGTGCGAACGGCAGGTTCGGGAAGCCTTCACCGGCAGCGGTGAACTTGCCCGGCGTATAGAAGCCGTCGCAGCAGAGGGTAACTGTGGGGATTCCCAGTTTCTCAACCAGGATACTGCACCGCGTCACGGCGGCGATACATGAGCCTCAACAGCCCACGCCGCATATAACGGCGTCTACCCCAAATTGTTTGAACTTGTTCGGAAGCTCTGCGAGCACTTCGCGCTCGTTTGCGCCGTGAATCTCGCCGAATTCCTTCCAGCTGATGAATGTTACGTCAGGATACAGTTCCTTCAGTCGTTTTTCGAACGCTTCGCACATGATATCGCCCTTGAAGACCCAGTCCCAAAGTTCGGCGACGACCTTGCCGTTAAGCGTATCGAGACGCTTGGCGAGCTTCTGCCCGCCCGATGTGGTTTTGCCGCGAGGCCAAACTACGTCGTACTCAAAAGCGTCGTTCTTACCCATACTTCATCTTCCTTTCTATTTAGATTTCTATCAAAAGTCTTGTGTCCTGCCACAGCAGCGTAGACGGAACACGCGTCTTTTCCAAAATAAGGCTATCCGCATTCATCGCGGGAATCCGTTCCGCGGAAACGGCGTCCTTCCCCCTCTCGCACAGTGATCCCCCTGCGGTCCATTTCGCCAAGGATGGGAAGCGCGTATTTGCGCGACGTGCCAAGCACGTCGCGCGCCTGTGAGACAGTAAAGGCATCGTAGCGCTCCCTAAGCAGCCGCGCTGCTTCCGGAACAGCATCGATGCAGAAATAATCGTTTTCAATACGCTCGATCTCACGCTTGTCCAAAAGATACGAAAGATACTCCTTCGCATCCGCATTAGCAATGTGGAAGGAATCCATCAGCTCCTGCCAGACCGGCGGGACGAACATCTTCTTGCGGTAGGTCGCAGCGATGCGTGTGAGCTCCTGCTGCTGCCGCTCATCTGGGCGCGGCGCAAATTCCGGCAACGCTGCTACAGCACCGTCCACACGGATATCGCCCTGTGCCTGATAGGTTAGAAGCAAGAGACTCAAATGCTTTGTCTGGATGCGCCCGAAAACCTCGGTTCGCAGTTCGGCAATGGGGCAGCCCCTGCGCAGGGGATATTTTTCGTGATACGTAGAAAGCGTATCGTGCAGAATCATGCACCAGCGCTCATAGAGCTCGGCGGAAAGATAAAGCGGCGGCTCTACCTCCAGCATAACAGCGCGTTTAGCCTGCATAAGCTGCGAAAGCGCGGAAGAGGTATCCTCTTCCGTCATTTGTGCAAGATTTTTGAGGCCCGCAAGGCCAATCGGTTTCGCCTCGCGGTCGAGAATGTCCAAAACCGTCAGACTGTTATCACGGCCATCTTTTGCGGCAATACGATGCATAGTATCAGGATCGCTCAGCTTATAGCGAGGCGCATCGACATCAAGTACCGTTGCACCAGCGATCGTTACCTCCGGCGACCAGGATCGCAGGATGAGTCTGTCGCCGCGCAGCGGCGGCAGCGCCCTTTCAAGCTCCAGCTGACACAGGCCGCTTGTGCCTGGGCGCAGCGTTTCGCGGTCCAAAAAACGCACACGCGCGGATACTTGCGTGGTGCCGTGAAAAAGATGCACGCGCGCCCGATGCGGCAGCGCATTTGCATCCGGCAAAAGGTCGAGCTTGACATCTATCCGCTGGCTGGGACGCAGCAAGCTCTTTTCTGCGAGCCAGCAGCCAAGGTTCAAGTCCTCTGCCCCGTCACCGACGAGGTTCAGTGCCGTACGCTGACCGGCAAGCGCGTGCTCAACCGACTGTCCGTGCACCTGAATGCCGCGCACGCGCAGTTCCGTCCCTTGCGGCAGAACCTCAAGCCGCTGGCCGACGCTGATCGCGCCTGCCCAGAGCGTTCCGGTTACAACGGTGCCAAACCCTTTTTTCGTAAAGCAGCGATCGACCGGCAGACGGGAAAACCCGACCGGCGGTCGCTCTTTGACTGTCTCGGCAACTGCACCGAGCGTCTCTTTCAATTCTTCAATGTGATAGCCCGTCGCGGCAGATACATCCACAATAGGCGCGTCGCGCAGCAATGTGCGGGATAATTGTTTCCGCACCTGCTCGTGGATCATATCGAGCCATTCTTCGTCATCTTCGATCATATCGCACTTTGTGATAGCGACCACGCCGTGGCGTACGCCGAGCAGATGCAGGATATTGAGATGCTCGACCGTCTGCGGCATCACACCCTCGTCCGCCGCAACGACCAACAGTGCCATGTCGATGCCGCCAACACCGGCGAGCATATTCTTGATGAATTTCTCGTGCCCCGGCACGTCCACCATGCCGAGCTTGAGCCCATTTGGAAGCTCCAGCGCGACATAACCAGGAACAATGGTCATGCCGCGGCGTTTTTCTTCGGGAAGGCGATCCGTGTCGATACCGGTCAGCGCTGCGGTCAGCAGCGTTTTGCCGTGGTCGACATGGCCCGCCGTTCCAATCACGATGTGTCTATCCATGTGGAACCTCCCGCAGAAGGAACTTCGTACCTACTCTCGTTTTTGGTTGGGTATTGAAAAAGTGGCGGAAATGGGTGCGAATCGAACGCACCGGAGGCGGGATCACCGCCTGGCAACGGGTTTGAAGTCCGCGCCGGCCACCAGGCCGGTTCCACTCCCATATTTCGCGCGCCGCAATCCTGTCGGCGCGCGGAATACCCGAATCAAATCAGTGAGGTGAAGAAGCTGCTTATCTCTTAACTGCCCCGTTCAGAAGCGCTACGTTTCTTCTGGACGGTGCAAAGAAAAGCCATAGGTGTGAAAAATTAGAAAGTATCAGAGCGTGTTGATGTACTCGCAGCAGGCCATGGCGGCAGTTGCGCCGTCACCGACGGCAGTC
>CAVFND010000134.1:0-4868 GCA_963623615.1 Oscillibacter sp. ER4
GCCTGTTCTGCGAGCGCATCTTTGGTCCCACGAAGGACTGGGAGTGCCACTGCGGTAAGTATAAGAAGATCCGCTACAAGGGCAAGATCTGCGACCGCTGCGGCGTGGAAGTTACGCGCGCCAAGGTTCGCCGCGAGCGCATGGGCCACATCGAGCTCGCCACGCCCGTTTCCCACATCTGGTATTTCAAGGGCATTCCGTCCCGCATGGGCCTGCTGCTCGACATCAGCCCCCGCATCCTTGAAAAGGTGCTGTATTTCGCCGCCTATATCGTTACCGATCCCGGCGAGACCCCGTTGATGCGCAACCAGATCCTCTCGGAGAAGGAATACCGCGATATGCGTGAGAAGTATGAGGATGATTTCGACGCCGGTATGGGCGCCGAGGCCGTCAAGAAGCTCCTCCAGCAGATCGACCTTGAAGCCCTGTCCGAGCAGCTCCACACTGAGCTCAAGAGCGCGAGCGGCCAGAAGAAGGCCCGCATCGTCAAGCGCCTTGAGGTCGTGGATGCGTTCCGCATCTCCGGCAACAAGCCCGAGTGGATGATCATCGACGTGCTGCCCGTCATCCCGCCCGAAATCCGCCCGATGGTCCAGCTCGACGGCGGCCGCTTCGCGACCTCCGACCTGAACGATCTCTACCGCCGCGTTATCAACCGCAACAACCGCTTGAAGCGCCTCATTCAGCTCAACGCGCCCGACATCATCGTGCGCAACGAGAAGCGCATGCTGCAGGAAGCTGTCGACGCGCTGATCGACAACGGTCGCCGCGGCCGCGCCGTTACCGGCGCGAACAACCGCGCGCTCAAGTCTCTTTCTGACATGCTCAAGGGTAAGCAGGGCCGCTTCCGTCAGAACCTGCTCGGTAAGCGTGTCGACTACTCCGGCCGCAGCGTTATCTGCGTCGGCCCTGAGCTGAAGATCTACCAGTGCGGCGTGCCCAAGGAAATGGCACTCGAGCTGTTCCGCCCCTTCATCATGAAGAAGCTCGTCGAGGACGGCGCCGCCAACAACATCAAGTCTGCCAAGAAGATGGTCGACAAGGGCCGCACCGAGGTTTGGGACGCGCTCGACGTCGTCATCAAGGATCACCCCGTCATGCTCAACCGCGCGCCGACGCTCCACCGCCTCGGTATTCAAGCGTTCGAGCCGGTGCTGGTCGAGGGCCGCGCCCTCAAGCTCCACCCGCTGAACTGCACGGCGTTCAACGCGGACTTCGACGGTGACCAGATGGCTATCCATGTGCCCCTGTCTGCCGAGGCGCAGGCCGAGGCCCGTATCCTGATGCTCTCTGCCAACAACCTGCTGCGTCCTCAGGACGGTGGCCCTGTCACGGTGCCGACGCAGGATATGGTTCTGGGCTCCTACTACCTCACGTTCGAGCGCTTTGAAAACGGTGTTTCCCAGATGGACAACGACGAGTTCTGGCCGCAGGACGTCGACTTTGCCCTTGCCGGCAAGCGCTACGACGAGCTGACCGACGAGGAGAGGGCCAGCGTCAATCTGCACGTTTACCGCGATGAGGACGAGGCCATGCTCGCCTACAACGACCACCTTATCGGTATCCACCAGCCCATCCTTGTCCGCACGGTCAAGGAGATGCCGGACGGCACCATGGGCAGCAAGGTCGTACGAGTCACCATCGGCCGCATCATCTTCAACCGCAACATCCCGCAGGACCTCGGTTTTGTCAAGCGCGTGGATGAAAACGGCAACCCGACTGAAAACTACTTCGACTACGAGATCACCGAAGTCTGCGGCAAGAAGCTGCTCGGCAAGATCGTCGACCGTACGATCAAGCTGCACAACTTCACCATCGCGGCCGAAGTGCTCGACAACATCAAGGCCACGGGCTATAAGTTCTCTACCCGCGCGGCCATCAGTATCTCCGTTGCGGATATGACCATCCCGCCGGCAAAGTACACCCTCATTGCCGAGACCGAGCAGCGCGTCGTCGACATCGAAGACCAGTTCAAGATGGGCTTCATGACCGAGGACGAGCGCTACCGTGCCGTCGTCAAGGAGTGGGAAAAGACCACCGCGGACGTCACCGATGCCCTGCAGAAGAACATGGACCGCTACAACCCCATCTTCATGATGGCAGACTCCGGTGCCCGTGGTTCGATGAAGCAGATCCGTCAGCTGACCGGTATGCGCGGCCTGATGGCCAACACCGCCGGTAAGACGATCGAAATTCCGGTCAAGGCAAACTTCCGCGAAGGCCTGTCCGTCCTTGAATACTTCACCTCCTCCCGAGGCGCCCGTAAGGGCCTTGCCGATACGGCCCTTCGTACGGCGGACTCCGGTTACCTGACCCGCCGAATGGTCGACGTCTGCCAGGATGTTATCATCCGCTCCGACGACTGCGGCGCGACCCGCGGCATCACGATCAGCGAGATCAGCGAGAACGGCCAGGTCATCGAAAAGTTCTCCGAGCGCGTCAACGGCCGCTATCCGGTCCACGACGTGATGAAGCCCGGCACGGACGAGGTCCTCATTTCCAAGGATCATATGATGACCGCCGAGGATGCCGACCTCATGGAGAAGTTCGACATCCACTCCGTCGAGATCCGCACGGTGCTTACGTGCAAGGCCCACAGCGGCGTTTGCGCGAAGTGCTACGGCATGAACCTTGCTACCTCCAAGCCCGTCGGCCCCGGCGAGGCGGTCGGTATCATCGCGGCCCAGTCCATCGGCGAACCCGGTACGCAGCTGACGATGCGAACCTTCCACACCGGTGGCGTTGCGGGCGGCGATATCACCCAGGGTCTTCCGCGAGTCGAGGAACTGTTTGAGGCGCGCCGTCCCAAGAAGATGGCAACCCTCTCCGAGATCGGCGGTAAGGTCCGCTTCGAAGAGGCGACCAAGGGCAGCCTGCTCAACATCATCGTCACCGCGGACGACGGCGACAACCGCGTCTACTCCGTGCCGCACACCGGCCTTCGCGTGAAGGACGGCGACGTTATCGCCAAGGGCACGCAGCTGCAGGACGGCGCTCTGTCCCCGCACGATATCCTGCGCATCCGCGGCACGTCCGCTGTTCATGACTACCTCATTCAGGAAGTCTTGAAGGTCTACCGTCAGCAGGGCGTTGATATCAACGATAAGCATATCGAGGTCATCGTCCGCCAGATGATGCGCAAGGTGCGCGTCGAGGAATCCGGCGATACGAACCTGCTCTCCGGTTCCATGGTCGATCTTCTCGAATACGAGGATGCCAACGAAGAGATCCGCGCGCGCAATGCCGCGGGCGAGGTCAACGCCGAGACCGGCGAGCCGCTGCAGGAGGCTGTTGCCACGCAGCTGCTCATGGGTATCACGAAGGCCTCTCTCGCGACCGATAGCTGGATGTCCGCCGCGTCCTTCCAGGAGACCACAAAGGTCCTGACCGAAGCCGCCATCAAGGGCAAGGTCGACCACCTCGTCGGCCTGAAGGAGAACGTCATCATCGGTAAGCTCATCCCTGCCGGCGCGGGCCTGAACGCCTACCGCGAGTTTGCCGAGGAGATCGTTCCCGAGCCGGAAAAGCCTGAGGAAGAGCCGTACGAGCCGCGCATCATCACGAATGCCGTCGAAGTGTGAGCAGAACCTCGCGTATTGAACAGGTAAAAAGAGACGCGCCAAGGCCGGCTTCGCATCAGAAAATATGCGGTTTTGCCTGCGCCTTTTTGGCTGAAATACGACCGAAAAAATCTCCCCATACGCCAGTATGGGGAGATTTTTTCAGCCGATTTCATCTCAAAAATTCATTGGCAAAACTGCTTTGCACCGAAAAAGAGCAAATTTTGTGCGGAGCCGAGGCGCGGCGGCGCGGGCATGCTGTCGCATGGCAAGACGGTGCAACGAAGGAGCCTATGCAAAATTTGCCTTTTACAGCGCATGTTTTCTTATGTGGAGTCGGCCAATTCCGCGTCTCTTTTTTGCCGCTTTGGCGGCAAATGGGGACGTTTGACCGTTTCTTCTCAAAAGTTTGACGCGCCGGCGCGGAACGCACAAAAAATTTCAGGAAAAGCCCGTCGTTTCAGCGATTATTTTGTGTAGAGAGCCATAAAAAACGCTTGACGGCTTGTGTACCTCATGGTATAATTTCAACTTGCGTGGGTATGTCCCACGGAATTTGTCATACCGTCAGGAGGGACCTGCCGTGACGCCGGATCTGTCCACTTGCCGCAAGGTAGCGGGCATCAAGCAGACGATGCGTGCACTGCGGGAACACCGCGCGGAAAAGCTGTATATCGCCTGCGATGCAGACCCCGCTGTGCTTGCGCCGATTGAAGCGCTCGCACGCGAAGAGAACGTCGCGATCGACGATCGCGCCACGATGGCGCAGCTTGGCCACAGCGCGGGCATCGCCGTTGGCGCGGCGGTGATCGCCGTTCTGAGAAATTAAGGTTTTTTCGGGATATTTTACCGATATCCTGTAAAAAATATATATCACATCATTTCAGGAAAGGAGAAACAAGAATGCCTACTTTTAACCAGTTGGTTCGCAAGGGCAGACAGCAGTCGACTTACAAGTCCAACTCCCCGGCTCTGCAGTATGGTCTTAACACGCTGAAGAACAAGGAGACCGACCTCGCCTCTCCCCAGAAGCGTGGCGTTTGCACCGCAGTTCGTACTGCGACCCCGAAGAAGCCGAACTCCGCTCTTCGTAAGATCGCCCGTGTCCGCCTCACCAATGGCTATGAGGTCACCGCTTACATTCCCGGCGTCGGTCATTCCCTGCAGGAGCACTCTGTGGTTATGATCCGCGGCGGCCGTGTTAAGGACCTCCCTGGTGTGCGTTACCACATCATCCGCGGCACTCTGGACGCTCAGGGCGTGCAGGGCCGTATGCAGTCCCGTTCCAAGTACGGCGCCAAGCGCCCG
>CAVFND010000135.1:0-4860 GCA_963623615.1 Oscillibacter sp. ER4
CGGTAACACCACCGAAGCCACCGGCCGCGTGTTCTGGCTGAACTTCAAGCCCGAGGCGGACGGCACCCTGCAGAAGGTCGCCGCCATGTACACCGAAAAGACCGGTGTGCCCGTCACCATCGTGACCGCCGCTTCCGGCACCTACAACGAGACCCTGACCGCCGAGATGGACAAGTCCGCTCCCCCGACGCTGTTCGTCGTGGGCAACCAGGCCGCTGTCGACACCTGGGGCGACTACTGCTATGACCTGAGCGGCACCGACGTTGCCAACGAGCTCAACACCGACGCCTACAACCTCTATGACGCCGACGGCAAGCTCTGCTCCATCGGTTACTGCTACGAGTGCTACGGCATCATCGTCAACGAAGGCCTGCTTGAAAAGGCCGGCTACACCCTTGGCGACATCACGAACTTCGAGACCCTCAAGGCCGTCGCTGAGGACATCCACGCTCGCGCTTCCGAGCTCGGCTTCGACGCCTTCACCTCCTCTTCCATGAGCGATGACTCCAGCTGGCGCTTCACCGGCCACCTCGCGAACCTCGAGTACTACTACGAGTCCGTGGACGATCCCGACGCCTGGAAGGTCTGCCCCCCGACCATCAAGGGCACCTACATGCAGAACTACAAGAACCTGTGGGATCTGTACATCAACAACAGCGCTGTGAACCCTGCGGACCTCGCTGCCGGCGGCTTTGACGCGGCGGATGAATTCGGCAAGGAGCAGGCCGTGTTCTATCAGAACGGTTCTTGGGAGTGGTCCAAGCTCACCGGCGACTACGGCCTTGACAACCTGTCCATGATCCCGTTCTACTGCGGTGTTGCGGGCGGCGTTGCGGGCGAAGAGAACGCGGGCCTCAACTGCGGCACCGAGAACTGCTGGGCGGTCAACGCCAAGGCCTCCGAGGAAGACATCCAGGCTACGCTCGACTTCATGAAGTGGATGGTCACCGACTCCGAGGTCTCCCGTATGCTGGTCGACGAATTCGCCGCCATGCCCTATAAGCAGGCTGCCGAGTCCACCAACGGCTTCCTCGCTGACGCGAACGACTACGCCACCAACGGCAACTATGTGATGCCTTGGGTCACCAACTTCCAGCCGAACGTTGACGCTTACCGCGCCGCGCTCGTCTCCGCGATGAACCAGTACGACGCCGACCAGAGCGACGCCAACTGGGAGCTCGTCAAGACCGCGTTTGTTGACGGCTGGGCCACGCAGTACGCTGCGGCCAACAGCTAAACCGCTTTCCTAAGCAAACGCATCAAAACACAAATGAGAGGGGCGGGCGATTTCGCCCGCCCCTCCCTGCATATCACGGTGAGCGCCGCATGAAGCGCCCGCCGTGCAGAGAAACAAAACGCAATATTCTATCTTTGGCTGGGAGTTGATCGAATTGAAACATAAGCACAGCAACGCTGCGGTCAACAGCTCGATGATCCGCCGCCCGATCCGCCGCTGGTTCCCGCTCTTTATGGGGCCCATGGTCTGCGCGTTCATCATCGGCTTTGTCTATCCGTTCTGCAAGGGCATCTATCTCTCCTTCTGCAAATTCAAGGTCACGAGCGACGCGACGTTCGTCGGCCTTGAAAATTACCGCCGCGCGTTCCAGGACGTGAGCTTTGTGCATTCGTTCTGGTTCACAGCGCTGTTCGCCATCGTCTCGCTCGTGCTCATCAACGTGCTGGCCTTTGCGGTCGCCTACGCGCTCACGCAGGGCATCAAGGGCAGCAATCTGTACCGCACGGTGTTCTTCATGCCGAACCTCATCGGCGGCATCGTGCTCGGCTACATCTGGTCGATGATCTTCGACGGTATCCTCTCGCGCTACGGCACGTCGATCCTGCTCAACTCGAAGTACGGCTTCTGGGGTCTCATCATCCTGATGTGCTGGCAGCAGATCGGCTACATGATGATCATTTACATCGCGGGCCTGCAAGCCGTGCCTGAGGACATGCTCGAGGCCGCGAAGATCGACGGCGCGGGCCGCTGGCAGACGCTCTGGAAGGTCACGATCCCGAACGTGATGCCGTCCATCACGATCTGCACGTTCTTATCTCTCACGAACGGCTTCAAGCTCTTCGACCAGAACCTCGCCCTCACGGGCGGCCAGCCCTATACCATCCTGTCCGACGGCAGTTCGATCAAGACGACCGAAATGCTCGCGCTGAACATCCTCAACACGTTCTACGGGCAAAATGCCAACTCGCGCGGCACCGCACAGGCCAAGGCCGTGCTGTTCTTCATTCTCGTCGCAACCATCGGTCTTCTCCAGCTCAGTGCCAACCGCAAAAAGGAGGTGCAGCAGTAATGAACAAGCGATCTCTTTCCGCCGAGGCTCGCCGCAAAACGATCCTCTCCATCGTGCTCGGCGTCATCTGCGTCATCTATGTGCTGCCGGTCCTCACGGTGGTCATCAACTCCTTCAAGCTCAACACCTACGTGAAGACCGACACCTTCGCTCTTCCGAACGCGGAGAGCTTTGCCGGCTGGGCAAACTTCATCAAGGGCCTGACGTTCGGCAACTACCCGTTCTTGAAGTCCGCGGGCTACAGCTTATTCATCACCATCGTCTCGACCGCGCTGATCCTGCTCTGCACGTCGATGGCCGCGTGGTACATCGCGCGCGTGGACAGCAGATTCTGCCGCATGGTCTATTACCTCTGCGTCTTTTCGATGGTCGTACCGTTCCAGATGGTGATGTTCACGCTCTCGAAGACGGCGGATACGCTGCATCTCAACACGCCCTGGACCATTCCCATCATCTACCTGGGCTTTGGCGCGGGGCTTGCGATCTTCATGTTCGTCGGCTTTGTCAAATCCATCCCGCTGGAAATTGAAGAGGCCGCCGCCATCGACGGCTGCGGCCCGCTGCGCACGTACTTCTCCGTCGTGCTGCCGATGCTGCGGCCCACGATGATCTCCGTCGGCATCCTCGAGATCATGTGGGTGTGGAACGACTATCTGCTGCCCTATCTCGTGCTCGACCGCACGAAGTACATGACCATCCCCATCCATATCCAGTACCTCAAGGGCAGCTACGGCACCGTCGACCTCGGCGCGACGATGGCGCTGATCCTGCTGAGTATCATCCCCGTCATCGTGTTCTACCTGCTGTGCCAGAAGTACATCATCAAGGGTGTGGCCGCGGGCGCGGTAAAGGGTTAACGCCTTTCATCCTTCATTTTCCAGAAAGAAGTGGTTCCATTGATCGAACGTTCCTCCGGCATTTTAATGCCGATCTCGTCCCTCCCCTCGCCCCACGGCATCGGCACGATGGGCAAGGCCGCATACGACTTTGCCGACTTTCTCGCCGCCGCGGGACAGAAATACTGGCAGCTGCTGCCGCTCGGCCCCACGAGCTACGGCGATTCGCCGTATCAGAGCTTTTCGTCCTTTGCGGGCAACCCGTACTTTGTCGACTTAGACCTTCTTGTCAAGGATAAGCTCCTGACGCGCGCAGAGGTCAATGAGCGCGGCTGGGGCGACGATCCCCGCTATGTCGACTACGGCAAAATTTACGCGAGCCGCTTTACACTGCTCGAAAAGGCCAAGGCGCGCGGCTTCACACGCGACCGCGAGGCTGTCGCGGCATTCGAGCGGGAAAACGAGCGCTGGCTGCCGAACTACACTCTCTTCATGGCGCTCAAGCGCCACTTCGGCATGAAGTCGTGGACGGAGTGGGACGACGAGGACATCCGCTGCCGCAAGAGCAGCGAGGTCATCGAGCGCTACCGCGCCGAGCTGCGCGAGGATGTGGAGCTCTTCACCTACATTCAGTTTCTCTTCTTCCGCCAGTGGGAGGCGCTCAAGGCGTACATCCACTCGCTCGGCATCCGCATCATCGGCGATCTTCCCATCTATGTAGCGATGGATTCCGCCGACGTGTGGGCAGAACCCGAGATGTTCCAGCTCGACGAGCACAATGTGCCCACCGAGGTCTCCGGCGTCCCGCCCGACTGCTTCAGTGAGGACGGGCAGCTCTGGGGCAACCCGCTCTACAATTACGAGGCCATGGCAAAGGACGGCTTCGGATGGTGGATCCGCCGCGTCGGCGGCGCGCAGAAGCTCTATGACGTCATCCGCATCGACCATTTCCGCGGCTTTGAGAGCTACTGGGCCATCCCCTACGGCGAGACGACCGCGAAAAACGGCCGCTGGGTCAAGGGCCCCGGCATGTCGCTCGTCGGCGTGCTGACCGGCTGGTTCCGCGACCTCGACTTCATCGCAGAAGACCTCGGCTATCCCTCGCCCGAGGTCGTGCAGCTGCTGAACGATTCCGGTCTTCCCGGCATGAAGGTCCTCGAGTTCGCGTTTGACTCGCGTGACCCGAGCAACTATCTGCCGCACAGCTGCAATTTCAACAGCATCTGCTACACCGGCACGCACGACAACGCGCCCCTCGCCCTCTGGCGCACGGAGGCCGACAAGGCAGACATCGCGTTTGCGAAGAAATACCTCGGCCTCAACGACGAGGAGGGCTTCAACGCCGGCATCATCCGCGGCGGCATGAGCTGCCAGAGCCGCCTGTTCATCGCGCAGATGCAGGACTATCTAGGCCTTGGCAAGGGCTGCCGCATGAACACCCCCGGCACGAGCAGCGGCAATTGGCAGTGGCGCATGCTGAGCGGCGAGGCGAGTAAAAAGCTCGCCAAGTCCATCCACGAGACGACCCGCATCTACGGGCGCCTGTAAGGCAAAATACGACACGTCGGTTTTGGGTGTGTGCCCAAAACCGCCGTGTTTTGTTATATTTTGGCAAAATATTACGATTTGTATTTAAAATTTGACAAAAAAGAGAGCTGGGCGTTTGCCCAGCTCTCTTTTTCATCTTACAGAAGCAACAGCTTGCCGTAGTCCAGCGC
>CAVFND010000136.1:0-4839 GCA_963623615.1 Oscillibacter sp. ER4
ATCTTTTTGATGTGCTCCACGACTTCATGGACGCGGAGACTAGAGCTCTCTAAAATGATGCTGCGGCCAGACTATTTGGCCGCAGCATCTTTTTACGCTTACGATGTTTACATAATATTGAACATTCTCGCGTGCTTGTACATTAAAGGGACGTGTGCACCGTGGGATCGGATGGGGCAATGATGTCGATGATCTGATTCTGCGTGTAAATGCCGTAGTGCTTCCACGACGCGGGTGCGTCCGTTCCATCGGGTATAAGATGGACATCAATGGCATGGGGAAGATAGTCGAGCAGTTTGGACTGTTCGAACGTGCAAAGATAGGCGCCGCTGCGGATTTCGTCTGCGTCAAATACGCAATAGAATTCATTGCGTACCTGATAAAGCAGATAATTTTCAAAGATGAGCACGATTTTGGCATTTCCATCGGGACACAGCGGCGTGCAGCGCACGAGAATGCTGTCGAGGGCGGCGTTTTCCGTAGAAGAAGTCTGCGCATTTGCTTCCGCTTTGGCGCAGCAGAGGGTGATGTGAAGCTCATTTTCATCCTCCTCGCACAGCGTCAGGAGAAACGGTGCACGGCGGCCGGCATCCACAAGGCGGCCCGCGTCGGCAAATGTGATGTGTTGGGACATGGGCGTCACCTTATTTTTTAATTTACATAATCTGCTTTGAGCAAATGCGGGAGAGGACCGGTGCGTCAGGTTGATCCGGACTCATAGAGCTTTTCGCTGTCCATGTGGCCGCTTTCTTATTTGCAAAGTGTGGAAAATTCTGTTTACCGCGTGACGGTCAGGCAGTAGAACGATAACCGGTTTATCTCTTTGTTGTTCCAGAGATCGGTTTCGTCGAGCTCGCGCAGATCCTCCGCGACCAATTCATCGAATCGCACAGCAGCGCGGTGAATGACGGGGCGCTCGTCGAACGAGTAAAAGCCGCCCTGCCAGACGTGCCAGAGCTCCACGCAGGGCGCGGATTCGAGGGCGGAACCGATGTAGTCGATCAGCCGCCGCGCGCGGCCTTCGGTGAAGTAGGCCCAGTTGAGACAGACGGCGAAGGCTCTGTCGGTATAAAGAAAACTGTCGGGGTAAGTGCGCAGCGAGAAGTTGTCGTCTGCGCCGCCGTTGTCGATCGTACCGTCATCCACATTGATGGCGAGGTAGTCATACTCCGGCGAAGAAAAGACCTCCGGCAGCGGTGCGTTGGAAGCGAAAAAGATGCAGGCGCTCATCGTAATCCTCCTGTGGCGGTTCATTTTGCTTTGGGTGCGGAGATCATATCATAAAAGATATGAACAAATCTACCGTCATGCCGCGTGTAGGAGGGCAGCGCAGATGAGAGGTTAAGCGCCAGTGAAGAAAAAACCGGTCGGCCATGATATAAATCGCTCGGGCGCTTGACTTTTTTGTGCATTGGCATTAAAATGTATAAAATGTTGGAGCAGGAATTTTCACGCGTTGTGCATCCTGCGTATAAAATCTGATGAGAGACAGGCTGATGCCCGCGTGAGCCGAGGATTGCTTGCGCGGTTATTTTTTCACCTGGATGGGAGAAAATATGAAGAACACCAAGAACTTTGGAAGCCGATGGGGCTTTATTCTGGCATCCGTCGGTTCGGCGGTCGGTATGGCGAACGTCTGGGGCTTTCCCAACAAGATGGGCAGCAACGGCGGCGGGGCATTTCTGCTCATTTATCTGCTGTTTATTTTCATCTTCAGCTATGTGGGTCTGCCCGCGGAATTCGCCATGGGCCGCCACGCGGGGACCGGCACGCTCGGGACCTATGAAAAGGCGTGGTCAACGCGTGGCAAGGGCGCGGGAAAGGTTGGCGGCTTACTCGGCTGGCTGCCGCTCGCGGGCTCGCTGTGCATTGCGCTCGGCTACGCGGTCATCGTCACATACATCCTAAAGGCACTGGTGGATTCGCTCGTCGGCACGCTGATGACGGCGGACACCGCATCATGGTTCGGTACGTTTTCCTCCACGCCGTATGGCGTCATCCCGTACCATGTTATCGTGGTCGTGGGCACGCTGCTGACGCTCTATTTGGGTGCGCACAGCATCGAAAAGACCAACAAGATCATGATGCCGCTGTTTTTCATCATCTTCCTGATCCTCGCGGTGCGCGTGGCGATGCTGCCGAACGTGGCAGAGGGCTACCGCTTCATGTTCACCCCGCGCTGGGAGGCGCTCAAGGACCCGATGATCTGGATCTGGGCGATGGGGCAGGCGTTCTTCTCCCTCTCCGTCACGGGCAGCGGCATGATCGTGTACGGCGCGTACCTCTCGAAGGACGAGGACGTCGTCGGCGCTGCACAGCACACGGCGCTGTTTGATACGATCGCCGCCGTCGTTGCGGCACTCGTCATCATCCCCGCGTGCTTTTCCTACGGGCTGGACATCGGCGCGGGCCCGAGCCTGCTGTTCGTCACGCTGCCGACCATTTTGCAGGATATTCCGATGGGGCGGCTGTTCGCCATCATCCTTTACCTTGCGATGATCTTCGCGGGCGTGAGCTCGCTGCAGAACATGTTCGAGGCCGTGGTGGAATCGCTGCTGCACAAGTTCCCCAAGCTCAGCCGCACGGCGGTGCTGGCGATCCTCTGCGTGCTGTGCCTCGGTATCGGCATCTTCATGGAGCCCATCAGCAAGTGGGGCCCGTGGATGGACCTTGTCTCCATTTACATCATCCCCATCGGCGCGACGCTCGGCGCGATCTCGTGGTTCTATGTGATGAAAAAGGACGAGCTTCTCGCCGCTGTGAACACCGGCAGCAAGAAAGAGCGCGGCGCGCTGTGGTATAACGTGGGCCGCTTCGTCTACGTGCCGCTCGCGGTCATCCTGTGCTGCGTGGCGCTCTTCATGCACGTGGCGTTCTGAGTTTCCCTGGACAAAGAGAAAAGCGATATGAAAACAGGCAAGAAGGCGAGTATAGCCGTACTTTTGGTGTTGGTATTAGCGGCGTGCGCTGTGGGGATCATCCGGAGCACGACCTTTACACTGGACATGGCGACGCTGCCGGACCACATCTGTGATTATTACAGCATTGGTATGCCGAAGCGTCTTTCGCCGAGTGTTCATGTGTACGACGGCGTTGAACTCGAAAATACTACGTGGTATCTCATGGAGATCGGTGAGGACATAGATCTGGGCTATGTCAAGCTGGAACGGAATTTTCTTGGCCGCTACAAGATCGTGCGCCTCAGCTACGGCGGGAGCCTCTATGATGGCGTCGTGCTCCGCGGGGAGAAAGCCTACTATCTCTTCGGCGGGCGCGATGTGACCGGCCGCATCGCCAAAATCACCATGACGCAGAACGGCGAGACCTGCACGATGGAAAATGCGGAGGGAAAGACGCATTTTCTGTTCTGCACAGAGCTTTCTCCACAGCTCGGCGGTTATGACTTCGACCGCAGCACGCTGCGGTTCTATGACAAAGACGGGAACGACATCACCGCGGAGTACGATTTGAGCGGCGGCAGAATCGTGTAAAATCGACATAAAAAGGAAGCGCCTATCGTAAGGGCACTTCCCTTTATCAATAAAATTTGTTGACAAATCAACAACAATGCGCTATGATGGGCAAGCTTGTTGATTTGTCAACGACTATACGCAAAAGGAGGAACACCCCATGGAGGAGCGCTTTGAGACCTTTACCGTCCTGATCGCGCGCATCAGCCGCAACATCAAGCGCATCAAGGCGGACGAAATGGCGGACTTCGAGCTCAAAGGCCCGCATGTGTCCTGCCTTTACTACCTCTCCCAGCGGGACGGCATGACAGCCGCCGAGCTCTGCGAGCGCTGCGACGAGGACAAGGCGGCCATCTCCCGCTCGCTGGACGACCTCGAGAAAAACGGCTACATCACCTGCGCAAACGGCGCGGGCAAGCGCTACAAGAGCCCGCTGCGCCTGACGGAGCGGGGGAAAGCGGTCGGACAGGCAATCGGGGAGAAGATCACGCGCATCGTCGAGGCGGCGAGCGAGGGACTGAGCGAGGCCGAGCGGCAGACGATGTACCGCGCGCTCGCGCTCGTGAGTGAGAATTTGGAACGCATTTATGAACATAAGAAAACAGCGGGCGATAGAGTCACCCGCGACGGACAATAACGGAGGAAAAGCATGAGTGTTCAGATCATTGTGGATTCGACGGTCGACATGCCCGAGCGCATGAAGGACCGCTTTCGCATCGTGCCGCTCACGGTGCACTTTGGCGCAGAGGAGTATATCGACGGTGTGACCATCGATAAGCACCGTTTTTACGAGCTTCTTGTCGAGCGCGACGAGCTGCCCACGACCAGTCAGGCGACGCCCGCGGCGTTCGATGCGATCTTCTCCGACGTTGCGTCGTCGGGCGACAGCGCGGTCGTTGTGACGCTCGCGTCGAAGTTCTCCGGCACGTACCAGAGCGCGTGCATCGCCGCGGCGGAGTACGACAACATCTACGTTGTGGACAGCAAGAGCGCGGCCATCGGTTCGGGAATCCTCGCCGAGTACGCGCTCAAGTGCGCGGACAAGGGCATGGACGCGAAGACCATCGCCGAAACGCTGGAGAAGAAGCGGGATGAAATTTGCCTCATCGCGCTGCTTGATACGCTCGAATACCTCAAAAAGGGCGGCCGCATCTCGAAGACCGTCGCGTTCGCGGGTGGACTTCTCAACATCAAGCCGGTCATCACCGTCGTCGACGGCGAGGTGCAGATCATCGGCAAGGCGAGAGGGTCGAAGCAGGGCAACAACCTGCTGGTGCAGAAAATCCACGAGAGCGGCGGCATCGACTTTGATGAACCGATCATCCTCGGCTACAGCGGCCTGAGCGATTCGTACCTCCAAAAATATGTC
>CAVFND010000137.1:0-4832 GCA_963623615.1 Oscillibacter sp. ER4
CCTTGAGCTCCGGATACAGCGCGCGGGACTCAAAATGATAATCCTGTTTTAACATAATTACTTATCCTTTCTTTCTGACGATCTTATGTTTTCAGGGACTAAACGAAGGAATGGGGGTATTTTTCGGAGGGATCTATTCTGTGGCGATGCGGCACATCTGCTCTTCGTGATAGCTCACGATCACGCGGGTATAGCCGCAGAGCAGCTTGTCCGCCTCTTCATCGCCGGTGTCCACCAAAAGGGCGCGGCCCATCAGGTGAAACAGCTTTTCTTTCGTAGCGAGAACGTGGATGTTCTCTTTTCCGATCTTTTTCACGACCCTGCCGCTGAGCTGCTGGTTGCCGCGGCCAAGCAGGTAGCCCTGCCCGCCGGTGGGCGTTAAGACGAGGTGCGTCGGCTTTTCATCCAGCCGCTTTAAGATCTCCTGCTCGCTCAGGTCCATCCGCACGATTTTTTTGTTGCAGACGAGGTCCACGCCGATCAGCGTGTCGGGCAGGCCCATCTCGTCCATCAGCGTGCGCGTGGTGGAGCCGGGGCCGATCAGATAATAGGTGCCGGGCAGCATGCGCTCGACCATGTCGCAGGCGATACTCTCCTGCTGGGCGTGCTCGCTCACGGGCGAGGGTGCCTTGCCATGCTGCATGTAGTCGCGCTCGTCGGGGATCATAAGGTAACCGTACAGGCTTGTGCTCACGCGGCCGTCGCGGTACGCCGCTTCGTCGATGTCCACGACCTCGGCCTCCTGCGTGCGGCGGCATTTGCCCTCCAGATAGCGGAGGGCGAGCTTTCCCGCCGCCTCGGGACGGATGGCGTACACGGGCGAGTGGATCTTCACGCCCGCGGGGATGCCGATGGCAACGGTCTTCTCTCCCAGCGCTTCATAGATGTTGCGCGCGGTGCCGTCGCCGCCGGCGAAGAGCAGAAGGTCTGCCCCTTCCATCGCGCGGGCGGCGCGGATGGTGTCACCTGATGTCGTCTCTCCCTCGCTGCGGTAAACGACCTGCATGTTGGGGAAGCCGAGCTTTCGCGCCAGCGTCTCGCCCATCTCTCCGCTTGCGCAGAGCACGCAGAGGTCATCTTTCATCGGCAGGAGCTCGCGCAGCGCTTTTTCCGCGCGGTCTCCGGAATGACGGACGGCGCCGAGGCGGGCAGCTTCCGCTGCCACGCCGTCGGTGCCCTTTAATCCTACGCTTCCGCCCATACCCGCGATGGGGTTGACGATCAAGCCCAAGTGTTTCACTGGAACTTCTTGAGATAGCAGCGCCAGGTCACGGCCCACTGCTCGGGATCGTCCATGTTGGACTCGTCGAGCTGGTGGCAGACGCTCTGATACGGGGCGTTCTTGACCTTCTCAGGATCGTTGTAGGCCTCGTCGAAGACGTACTTGAGGGTCTCGATGTACTCGTCGATATCCTCCTTGGACGGGGTCTCGGTCGGCTCGAGCGTCATCGGCTCGGGGACGTAATACGGGTGATGGCTCTGCCAATAGTGCATGCCGAAGTCCATCATGCGGCGCTGGACGTCCGCAGTGCCGACGCCGGTCTCCTTGGCGAGGGTCTCGAGCGTGTAGCGGCACTGCTCGATGCGCTGCTTGCCGGGGATGTAGGGCGCGTCCACGCAGTGGAGCTCCATGAGCTTCTTGAACATGTAGTTGTTGTTCAGAACCGCGGTCTTGGCGACCTGATACAGGCCGTCGGGGCCCATGGAACGGATCCAGGCATAGGCCTTGAGCACGACCGGCGCAACGCCGTTGAACTCGCGGATCTTGCCGATGGCGGACGGGTCGTTCGTGGTCTCGTAATCGTAGAAATACTTCTCACCGTCGAAGCCGATCAGCGGCGCGGGCAGGAACTTTTCAAGCTCCTTCGAGCAGCCGACAGCGCCGCAGGCGGGGCCGCCGCAGCCGTGCGGGGTGGAGAAGGTCTTGTGCAGGTTGAAGAAGCACATATCAAAGCCGGCGTCGCGCGCGCGGGTCACGCCGAGCAGGCCGTTGGCGTTCGCCTGGTCGTAAGCGCACAGGCCGCCCGCCTCGTGGACGAGCTTGGTGAACTTCAGCACGTTCTTGTTGTAAACGCCGGTGTCCTCGGGGTTCGCGACGAAGAAGGCCGCGGTGTGCTCGTTGACGGCCGCCTTGAACGCCTCGTAGTCGGGATAGCCGTTCTCATCCGGATGCAGGTAGATGATCTTGAAGCCCTTGACGTGCGGCGCCGCCGCGTCAGAGGGGTGGGAGTAGATCGTGGTGATGATCTCGTTGCGCTGCTTCTCCTCGCCGCGGGACTTGTAGTAAGCGTACACGAGGGACGCCATGCCCAGGATGCCCTGAGAGCCGCCGCTGGGCTGGAAGGAAAAACGGTCCATGCCGGAGATCTCGCACATGTACTTGCCGGTGTTGTACATGATCTCCATGATGCCCTGGCAGGTGCTTTCGTCCTGCAGGGGGTGCATCTCGCGCATCTGCGGGAGGTTTGCGAGCTGGTCGTTGACCTTGGGGCTGTACTTCACGGTGCAAGTACCCTGGCCGATCTCGATGTTGACGTCGGCGCCGAGGGTCTCCTGCGCGAGACGCGCATAGTGGCGCAGCACGCGGGGCTGGGAGATCTCGGGCAGCGCGGGAGCTTCCTTGCGCTTGAGGAACTCGGGCAGCGCGTTCACGCCTGCCACAGCCTCGGCGACCTTGGGGTCAGCCTTGTTGACAAGGATGCCGCGCTCGCCGTGCTTGCTCAGTTCGAAAATGACGGGTTCGTCCCACTTTGCCTGATGGAAACCGGTGCGGACCTTGGAGCTTCTATCGATCTTTTTCATGTTCTTTCCTCTCCTTTCAACCCAGGATCTCGCTCAGCGCGGAGACGAGAGTGTCGATATCCTCCTTGGTGTGGACTTCCGTCACGCAGTACATGGCGCACTGGCCGAGCGCGGGGAAATCACCGGAGAGATCCTTGCCGCCGAAGATGTGCTTTTCGAGCAGCGCCTTGTTGATCTCCTTGACCGTCTTGCCGGTCTTGTTGAAATCAAGCACGAACTCCTTGAAGAACGGAGTCTCGAAGCGCAGCGACACATTCGGCAGGGCGGCGAGCTTGCCTGCAGCGTACTGGGCGTTCTGCATGATGGTCTCGCCGACTTCCTTCATGCCCTCAGGGCCCATGGTCGCGAGGTAAACGCCCGCGGTGATGCCCCAGAGAGCGGTCTGCGTGCCGACATATTCCTTGGCCTTGTCGCGCAGGTGGCCGAACGAGGTACGGTCATACGCAACGTCGGCGAAGGCGTACTCGCCCTCGGTGTTGGTGCGGCAGATACCGAACAGGCGAGAGGGGAATTCGAGAACGTAGGTCGGGTCGTCCATCGTGGCCATGAAGCCGGACTGGCCACCGCCGTAGTTCATGTGGATGCCGAGCGGCTGCAGGTCGCCGCAGACGATGTCTGCGCCGTAGCTGCGGGGCACGGCCACAACGCCAAGGGAGATGGGGTCGACGCCGACGACGCACTGCGCGAGCGCGTCATGCGCGGCGTTCGCGATCTCGCGGGAGTTCACTTCGAACGCGCCGAAGTAGTTGGGGTTCTCAAAATAGACGACGCCGATGGAATCATTCAGCTTGGCCTTGAGGTCAGCAAGGTCCATGCAGCCGGTCTTTTCATCGCACTTGACCTCTTCGATCGTGAGGTCGGGCGTGCAGTAGTTCTTGATGACGGCGAGCTTTTCGCGGTCCATCGAGCCCGGAACAAGAACGCCGGTGCGCCCCGCCACGCGGGAGCCCATGCGGATGGCGGTGGAAGCGGCCTGGGAGTAGTCCATCGTCGGGACGTTGACAACTTCCATGTCGACGAGCTCGGCCATCAGGCTCTCATATTCAAAGAGGCTCTGGAAGCGGCCGAAGTCGTTGTAGCTCTCGCCGCCGTAAGCGGTCAGGAACTCGCCCTTGCCGTTGATCTCGTCGCAGATGGCGGGCACATAGTGCTGATAGCAGCCAGCGCCGAGGAAGTTGAGGTTATCGTCGCAGGAGCTGTTCTTCTTGAGCAGCTTTTCGACGTGGCGGCGCAGCTCGTACTCAGAGCCGAACGCCTCGGGCAGGTTCATTTCGTTTTTCAGGACAATCTCGTCGGGGACTTCTTCATGCAGCTCCTCGAGAGAGTTCAGGCCGATCTCGTGCAGCATCTCCTGCTCCACTTCGGGAACGGAGTTCGGGATGTACGGATGGCTCTTGAAGCCTTTCACACTCATTGCAGTTATCCTTTCTTATTTATGGTTATCTTTAGGCAATGCCGCCGCCGTCCACGACGAGCGCCGCACCCGTGATCCAGGAGGCGAGGTCGGAGCAGAGGAACAGCACGCCCTTGGCGATGTCTTCCGGCTGGCCGATGCGGGCGAGCGGACGGCCGCTGCCGCAGGACTTGAGGAACGCGTCGATATCGGCGTCGCTCTTGATTTCGCCGGTCTGACGGCCTTCGCTGATCATCATGGCGGTCACAGTGTCGCCGGGGTTGATGGAGTTGACGCGGATGTTGTCCTTGCCGTGGTCGATGGCCATGGCGCGCGTCACGTTGACGATACCGCCCTTGACGGCGCAGTAGGCAGCCGCCTGGTCGCCGCCCTTGAGACCCCAGCCCGAGCCGGTGTTGACGATGGAGCCGCCGCCGACCTTGCGCATCTCGGGGATGACGTGCTTGCTCATCAGGAACAGGCCCTTGAGACCCACGTCAAGAACGAAGTCCCACTCTTTTTCGCTCAGCTCGTCGATGCACTTGCGCACCGTCACGCCGGCGTTGTTGTGCAGAATATCAATGCGGCCGAACTTGGCGACGATGGCGTTGACCGTGTTGATCACGCTCTGCTCGTT
>CAVFND010000138.1:0-4823 GCA_963623615.1 Oscillibacter sp. ER4
CTCTCACGCATCCAGCGCGGGGACGGCGCGATCTTGACGTTTTTCACCATGCGCGCGGTGTAGCGCGGGCAGAGGTCGCCGTCCTCAATGTCGATATCGACAAGGTCGGCGATGCTGCCGCCGCAGCCGTGCGGCTCGGGCTCGTGCAGCTTGAGGGGACGCTTGAACGTCGCGCTCGCCTCGCGGGCGAGGCCGATGACGGAAAGGCAGTCGGGGCGGTTCGGCGTAATCTCGAACTCGACGATGGAATCGTCAAAGCCGAGGATGTGCGCCATGTTAAGGCCCGGCTCAGCGTCCTCTTCCTGCAAAACGAAGATGCCGTCGGCGATGCAGTGGGGGAATTCCTTCTGCTCGGCGTGCAGGTCCTCGAGCGTGCAGATCGTGTCGCTCTTCGTGTTATACGCGACGAGGTCGCCCTCGTGGAGGTTCGAGCAGACAGTCTTCGTCGCGCGGGTGACTGTGCCGTCGTTCACGCTAACGTTATAGCTGCCGTCCGTGCGCTCCACCGTCTCGACGCGGCCGCAGAGCACGGGACCGTAGACCTTGTCGCCGGGCTTGATGTCCGCGGGGATGGAGGGCTTCGCGGGGTCCATGGGATAGTAGTCGTTCAGAAGCGCCGCGGGCGTGATGACGGCATAGGGGAAGTCGTGCTCCGCCGTCATGCTGAGCTCCTTGAGCGAGCAGAGCATGCCGTTCGACTCGACGCCGCGCAGCGTGCCCTTTTCGATCTTCATACCATTAGGCAGCTGCGCGCCGTGCAGCGCCGCGGGGACATAGTCGCCCACGTGGATGTTCCACGCGCCGGTGACGATCTGCACAGGCTCGGCCTGACCGACGTCGATCTGGCAGACCCACATGTGGTCGGAATTTTCGTGGCGCTTCATCTCGAGAATTTTGCCGACGACCACGTTCTTGAGGTTTTCGTCGGGACGCTCGATGGTCTCCACCTTCGAGCCGGAGAGCGTCATCTCGTCGTTGAATTCCTTATCGGTGATATCCTTGAGGTCAACGAATTCGTTGAGCCAATTACGGGATAGGATCATATTTGTATCCTCCTAAGAAGTAACAATCAAATTTTGTTTTTTGTGACGACATACGCGTCACAAAAAACACCGCTCAGGGTGCAGGCGTGCGAGCAAAGCGCATGCGGCGCAGCACCCTGCGAAAGAGATCGCAGAAAGCGGCTCGCCGCTTTCGCGAGGAATATTAGAACTGCTCCAGGAACCGGACGTCATTTTCGAAAATGAGTCGCAGGTCGCTGATCTTGAAGTGGCCGAGCGCCAGACGCTCAAGGCCCATGCCGAATGCCCAGCCGGAATAGACCGTGGAGTCGATGCCGCAGCCCTCGAGGACCTTCGGATGGATCATACCGGCACCGAGCACCTCGATCCAGCCCTCTCCCTTGCACGTGGGGCAGCCCGCGCCGTGGCACTTGTGGCACTGGATGTCCATTTCGCAGCTCGGCTCAGTGAACGGGAAGTGATGGGGGCGGAAGCGCGTGACCGTGTGCTCGCCGTAGAGCTGGCGCACGACTTCGTTGAGCGTGCCCTTGAGGTCCGCCATCGTGATGCCCTTGTCGATGGCCATGCCCTCGATCTGGTGGAACATCGGCGAATGCGTGGCGTCGACCTCGTCCTTGCGGTACACTCGGCCCGGGGCGAGGATGCGGATGGGCAGCTCGCGCGTCTCCATCGCGTGGATCTGCATCGGGGAGGTCTGCGTGCGCAGCAGGATCGTGCTGTCCTCGGTGAAGTAGAACGTGTCGCTCCACTCGCGGGCGGGATGGCCCTCCTCGACGTTGAGCTTCGTGAAGTTGTACTCGGCAAGCTCGACCTCGCGGTCTTCGAGAATTTCAAAGCCCATACCGACGAAGATATCCTTGATCTCGTCGAGCACCTGATACATCGGGTGCTTCACGCCGATCTTCTCCTGCTTGCCGGGGATCGTAACGTCCACGGCCTCGGACTTGAGCTTGAGCTCCATAGCCTTGTCGGCGAGCTCCTTTGACTTCTCCTCGATGCCCGTCTCGAGCTTGGCGCGCACGTCGTTTGCCAGCTGCCCGATCACGGGGCGCTCTTCGGCGCTGAGCTTGCCCATCTGCTTCAAAACGGCGGTCAGCTCACCCTTTTTGCCAAGGTAGCGGACACGCAGCGCTTCGAGGTCCTCCGCCTTGCCGGCGTCGGAGATCGCGTCAAGCGCCGCCTTGCGGATCGCTTCCAGTTGCTGTTTCATATCATTTCTCCTTTTCAGGTAAAAATTTGCAGGGTTTCAAAAATTGGCGGCAGGGGCAAAAAAACAGCCCTTCCTCCCGACATTCTCGGGACGAAAGGCTTTCTTCCGCGGTACCACCCTGATTCGCGCCCGAAGGCGCGCGCTCATCGCCCGTAACGGAGGCTGACCGTCCGCGCATTTCCTCGCGGCTGCTCGGGGGCGAACCAAGCGACATCCCGCAGACCGGCTCTCAGCCGCCGACCAGTCCTCTCTTCGCGGAACAAGCACGCTATTTTCCCTTTCACAGCATTTGTCTAAATGGTACTTATATCACAGAAAAAAGGAACTTGCAAGGGGGAATTTGCCCCTTACCGGCAAAAAAGCGGCAAAAGCGCAAAATATCGCGTATTTTCCTCTGTGCACTCCCCTTTTCCTGCCCAAAATGCGGAAAAGCCGCACTTTACAACGTGCAAAAACGTGATATACTATAATAGTTGTCTACAAACCCACCGTGGCTGCTCCCGCAGCCGGATAAGGAGAACAATCATGGACGAAAGAAAACGCCTTTACAAGTCCCGCAACAACAAGATGATCTGCGGTGTCTGCGCAGGCATCGCCGACTACTTCAACATTGACCCGTCGATCGTGCGCGTGCTCTGGGCGGTCCTCGCTCTGGCGGCCGGCACCGGCGTGCTCGCCTATATCGCCTGCGCGATCATCCTGCCTGAGGGCGATACCGAGGTCTGAGCGCTTGACAATCCGCGCAAAAAAGCTATACTAAATCCTGTTTATCGCGCAAAACGGCAGAAAAAGATGTAAAAACGCGAAGGGAGCTTCCTTTTATGGCGACTTATCCGATGCATGTCGCGGGTCTTGACCGCGATCTTCCCATCTGCAAGGTAACGGACGATCTTTATATTGGTGCTTTCATCATGTTCGGCGACGAAGAGCTGACCGTGCGCTGCGCGGAGGAGCTTTTGAAGCTCGCCGAGGGCATCGACTATGACTACCTCTTCACCGCTGAGGCCAAGTCCATCCCCCTCATCCACGAAATGGCGCGCCAGAGCGGCGCGAAGAAGTACTTCATCGCGCGCAAGGGTCCCAAGGTCTACATGCCGGCCCCCATCTCCGTGGACGACAAGTCCATCACCACCGTCGCCCAGCAGAAGCTCTACCTCGGCTCTGACGACGCAGAGCTCATCCGCGGCAAGAAGATTTTGCTTGTCGACGACGTCATCTCCACGGGCGGCTCGCTCAAGGCGATGGAAGCGCTCGTCGAAAAGGCGGGCGGCACCGTCACGGGCCGCATGGCCGTTCTCGCCGAGGGCGGCGCAGCTGACCGCAAGGACATCCTGTTCCTCGAAAAGCTCCCCGTCTTCAACGCCGACGGCAACGTGAAGTAAAAAATAGCAGAAGTGCAAAGCGCCTTTCAAAGAGTTTTCTTTGAAAGGCGCTTTCTTTGTTATTCGGCGATTTCCTCGCACATTGTCTGCGGTGCGGGTTCTGCTTCGGTCTCCGACGCTGTTCTCAGCCCGTTCAAACCGCGGCGGCAGAGCACGCAGCCCGCCGCGCATACGGCGGACATGACGGCAAGGAACTGCCAGCTCTCCGCAAAGCCGCCCAAAAACCCCAGCGGGTCATTTATCGCATTGAACGCGGCGTGTGCGGCGATCGTGGGCAGGATGCTCCCCGTGCGATGGCGGATGTATCCGAAGAGCAGCCCCATGACAAACGCATAGCCGATCTGCACCGGCGTCCCGTGGATGAGGCCAAAGAGCGCGGCTTGCAGCACCACGGCGATCCACACGGGCATAGCCCGCTCCAGCCGCGACTGGATGATCCCGCGGAACACGAGCTCCTCCGCAAGCGGCGCGCTGACGGCCACGGCAAGCGCCGGGATCAGACCCGTCTCCGCGCCGAGCAGCATGGCCTCCCCATACTCGGCCATCCAGCTTTCCGGCAGCAGGGCAAGCGCCAGACTGACTATCACATAGAGGCCGACCGCGCCGAAGGTGCAGAAGCCCACCGTCCAGCCCGAGCAGCGGCGAAATCCCGCCGCCTTGGATAACGGCTTTTTCCGCAGCAGGAACCACAGCAGCAGTACCGCAACAATAATCACATTTGCCAACAGCGTGAGCGCGGGCAATCCATCCAAAAGCCGCTCCGCAAACGCCTGCGCGCCCTGCGCCATGTCGCCTCCTCCGTTGACCACCTCACCAAAGGCAGCAGCGATACCATAGGCAGCGCCAATGAAAACCTGCATCAAAAGAAAAGCAAATACAAAGCGGATTTGCTCAGCGCGGCCAAAATACCTTTCACAGAATACGAACGTTCGCTTTTCATCCTTCTTCCCTCCTCATTCCGTCAAAGCCATCCCAATGATCGCCGCATCCTCTAACTTACGGTCAACGCGCGCCCAATATTTTGAATGCGGCTGATATTTTCACCGTCCGTTTATCGATCGACAACAAAAGCGTCTGATCCCCACCCCTTATATTTGTCTAATTATACCATATTATCGCTTGCCTGTAAAATATATTTTCTGAAAAGCGGCGCCTATTGTGCCGTTTATCATTAAGTGCGAAAGAAGTAATTACTTCTGACGCGCTTAT
>CAVFND010000139.1:0-4821 GCA_963623615.1 Oscillibacter sp. ER4
AAAGAGCTCGACGACACCAAGGTCGTCGCCCTCGCCTCCGCCGAGGCGTGGGACGCCGAGACCGAGGAGCCCATCTCCATCAAGACCGTCGAATACGACATCAAGCCCGAGACCGGCAACTACACCGTGACCTTTGCCACCGCGAACGACACATCCATCACCGTCAAGGTACTCGTCGTGGCGCAGAACCGCGTCGAGAGCAAGGTCTATCAGGAAGAAATTTATGCGATGAACTTCTTCAAAAAGGTCGAGGACATTCAGGAGAGCATCGCGCTCGACACCGACCTTGAGACCTGGGCCAGCGCGTCGGCATGGTCTCTCGAAGACGGCGAGCAGGTCGAGATTACGGACGTCAAGTACGACTTCGACCCCGAGACCATCACCCCGGGTGTTTACGATGTGACCTTCTCCACCGAGGGCTACGAGTACAAGGTCTCCACCCCCCACGCCTTTGAAGAGGGCGAGCAGGTCGGCCTTGTCTTCCGTCCCGAGGACATCCATGTGATGAAGAAGGAGGGCCAGTGGTGAAGCGCTTTCGTTCCATGACTTACCCGTATATCGCGTGGATCATCGCGATCATCGTGGTGCCGATGCTCCTGATCGTGCTCTATGCCTTCACGACCTCGGGCAACTCGGTGCTGACGTTCCAGTTCACCTTCGAAAACTTTGCCCGCTTTGTCACGGACAAGGTCTTTATGGACGTGCTCCTGCGCTCGCTCTACATTGCGCTCATCACAACGCTCATCTGCGTGCTGCTCGGCTACCCCATCGCCTATGTCATCGCGCAGCGCGGCGGCCGCAGCAACACGATCCTGATCCTGCTCATCACCATGCCGACCTGGGTCAACATGCTGGTGCGCACCTATGCGTGGATGGGCATTTTGCAGGACGAGGGCATCTTCAATACCATTCTCTCGTGGTTCGGCATCGGCCCCGTGTCGATGATCCACACGAGCTTTGCCGTCATCCTCGGCATGGTCTATAACTTCGTCCCCTTTATGATCCTGCAGATTCACACGTCTCTTGCCAAGATGGACAAGAGCCTTTTAGAGGCCGCGAGCGACCTCGGCGCGACGCCGGTACAGGCATTTCTGCGCGTCACGCTGCCGCTGAGCCTGCCCGGCGTCATCTCCGGCATTACGCTCGTGTTCCTGCCCGCGGTGTCGAGCTTCTTCATCCCGAAGCTCCTTGGCGGCGGTCAGTATGTTCTGGTCGGCAACATCATTGAGACGCAGTTCCTCACCACCGGCGACTGGAACTTCGGCTCGGCCATCTCGCTCATCATGGCGGTCATTATCATGATCTCGATGTGGCTGACGCGCAAGGCGGACGTCCAGGTCACCTCGCAGGGAAAGGAGTGAAAAGCGCATGAAAAAGAAAACCTCTGTCGGCTCGAAGGTCATCCTGACGCTCACGATGCTCTTCTTCTACCTCCCCATTCTCTATATCATCGTCTTTTCGTTCAACGACTCCCGCTCGCTGACGAAGTTCGGCGGCTTCTCGCTTCGCTGGTATGAAAAGATGTTCTCGGACTCGACGATGATGGAGGCTGTGCTCTACACGGTCATCATCGCCGTCATCGCGACGGTCGTCGCGACGGTCGTCGGCACGATCACAGCCATCGGCTTGTCCAAGTCGAAAAAGGTCGTGCAGAAGATGGTCGAGCGCATCAACGACCTGCCCGTGATGAACCCCGATATCGTCACGGCCATCTCGCTTCTGATGTTTTTCAGCGTCCTCACGGTCAAAAAAGGCTTCGGCACGCTGCTCATCGCACATATCATGTTCTGTATCCCCTATGTGATGCTCTCCGTCACACCAAAGCTCCGCTCGCTCGACCCCAACCTCATCGACGCGGCAATGGACCTTGGCGCAACGCCGTTCCAGGCGCTCACGAAGGTCATCGTGCCGCAGATCAAGCCGGGCATCGTCTCCGGTGCGCTCATCGCGTTCACGATGAGCTTTGACGACTTTGTCATCTCGTACTTCACGACGGGCAACGGCGTCAACAACATTTCGATCCTCGTCTACACGATGTCCAAGCGCGTGAACCCGTCCATCAACGCTCTGTCCACCATCGTGATCCTTCTTATCACGCTGGCGCTCGGCATTGTGAACATTGTGCCGATCGTGCGTGAAAAGCGCGAAAAGGACGGCAAGGCCTCCCGCGCCGTGAGCCGCAAGGCCATGGCAGCTGTCGCCGCCGTGCTGGTGCTGGCCGTTGTCGGCGGCACTGTGGGCGCAAGCCTTTCCCAGCAGCGCAAGAGCGCCGCGGCCATCGAAAAGTACGGCAGCAACGTCTTGAAGCTCTATCTCCCCGGCGAATACCTCGGCGAGAATGTGATCTCTGACTTTGAAAAGCAGTACGGCGCGCGCGTCATCGTCGAGAACTTTGACTCGAACGAAATGATGTACACCAAGCTCATGGCCGGCGACCGCTATGACGTCGTCATCCCGTCCGACTACATGATCGAGCGCCTGATGAAAGAGGACTTTCTTCAGCCGATTGACAAGAGCATGATCCCCAACATGGAGAACCTGTCCGACTCCGTGCGCGGCATGAGCTATGACCCCGACAACACATATTCCATTCCCTACTTCTGGGGCAGCGTCGGCCTTGTCTACAACCACGAGAACGTCGACCCCGCCGTCGTCGAGAGCGAGGGCTGGGAGATCCTGCGCAACACCGACTACGCCGGTCACATCTACATTTACGACTCCGAGCGCGACTCGTTCATGATGGCGTTCAAGGCGCTGGGCTATTCGATGAACACCGAGGACCCAGACGAGATCAATGACGCTTACGAATGGCTCCTGCAAATGAACAACACCATGTCCCCCGTCTACGTGACCGACGAGGTCATCGACGGCATGATGAACGGCTACAAGGACATCGCCGTCGTCTACTCCGGCGACGCGACCGTCATCCTCGATGAAAACGAGGACATGAGCTTCTACATGCCGGACCAGGGCACGAACATCTGGTGCGACGCGATGGTCATTCCTGCAAACGCCGAGAATCCTAAGCTCGCCAATGAGTTCATCAACTACATGCTCACCTATGAGGCGGCATTTGACAACACCGAAACGGTGGGTTATACTTCTCCCAACGCAGAAGTGTTTGAAGAAATGTCGACGTCCGAGGATCTCTATGCCGAAAACGATGCCTATCTTCCCCGCAGCGGCTATGAGAAGGATGAGATGTTCCACGACAACCAGGTGCTCATGCGCGAGCTGAGCAAGCTCTGGATCAAGGTCAAAGCTGCCAAGTAATTTCGTAAAGGAGTTTTTTAGAATGAAAATCGGAGATACTTTTACCGTCAAGAAAATCGTCACGGAAGACATGACCGCTGCCGCGCTCGGCAGCGGCGGTCTGCCGGTGTTCGGCACGCCGTACCTCGTCGCCATGGTCGAAAACGCCGCCTTCACCTATCTCCAGCAGGAGCTGCCCGAGGGCAAGAGCACCGTCGGCACCAAGGTCGAGGTCTCCCACGTCTCCCCCTCGCCCGTCGGCATGGAGATCACCGTCACCGTCGAGGTCACGGACATTTCCGCGAACGGCAAGATGGTCGACTTCAAGGCCACCGCGACTGACACCGCCGGTCTCATCGGCGAGGGCGTGCACCAGCGCGCCGTCATCACCGTGGACCGCTTCATGGACAAGTGCCAGGCCAAGCTCGGCTGATTTTGTAAGGAGGAACCCTGATGCATTATTCGGGAGCCGTTTACCGTCCCCCCAGCGAGGCGCGCAGCCTCATCGTGCAGTGCACGCTCGGATGCAGCCATAACAAGTGCGCGTTCTGCACGATGTACAAGGACAAAAAGTTCTCCATCAACCCCATTGAGCAGGTGCTTTCCGACCTCGACGAGGCGCGCGCCTACGGGCGCTATATCGAGAAGATCTTTTTAGCCGACGGCGACGCGCTCATCCTGCCGATGGACTACCTTCTGACCGTTCTCAACTATATCCGCGACCACTTCCCCACCTGCAAGCGCGTCGCGGCCTACGCAACGACAAAGGCCATCATGCGCAAGACGGATGAGGAGCTGCGCACGCTGCGCGAGCACGGGCTCGGCATCGTGTATATCGGTCTTGAGAGCGGCAACGAAGAACTTCTCAAAAAGTTCTGCAAGGGCGTCACGGCGGAAGAGATCGTCTTAAACGCCATCCGCTGCAAGCAGGCGGGCATTGCCACCTCCGTCACAGCCATCAACGGCATGGCAGGCGCGAACGTCGACTGGCAGGCCCACGCCATCGACACGGCGAAGGCCGTGTCCCGCATGAATCCCGACTATATCGCGTTTCTGACGCTTCGCGTCTACTCGGGCACACCGCTGCACGACTGGATCGCGAGCGGCGAGTTCAAGATGATGGAGCCGCCCGAGTTGATGCGCGAAACGCGCCTCTTCTTGGAGCATATCGACTCCGACGGCAGCGTTTTCCGTTCGAACCACGCGTCGAACTATCTCCCCCTCGGCGGCACGCTCAACCGCGACCGCGAAGCGCTGATCCACACGATCGACGAAGCGCTCGACGGCAAAGTCAGACTTCGCCGCGCTGTTGAATTAGGACTGTGATCGCAAAAAATAAGACCTGCCTTGCGACAGGTCTTATTTTTTATGTGACGCTTTCCCAAAACTCTTTATGCTTCTCCGTGCCGTCATCGTCAAAGAACGCATGAAACGCTGCATCCATCGCACCGCGGCTGAAGTCGCTGTAAATGCCAACCGTTTCAATGCCCTCGTAAAAGCGGACATTCGTCGCGCTGTGGCAGGGCGCTTCATCATAGGCAGTAGCCAGCGCTTTTGCGGATTTCAGCT
>CAVFND010000140.1:0-4798 GCA_963623615.1 Oscillibacter sp. ER4
TTTTGGAGGCTTCCCCATGATGAAACTTGTCGCCGACTCCTCTGCCAACCTCACAGCGCTGGAGGGCGTAACCTATCAGAGCGTGCCCATGACCATCCGCGCGGGCGAGCGCGACTTTGTGGACGACGAAACGCTCGACACCCACGAGCTGCTCGACTATCTCGCAGCCCACAACGGCAAGTCCGGCACAGCCTGCCCCAGCCTCGACGGCTGGCTCAAGGCCTTCGAGGGCGCGGACGAGATCTTCGTCCTCACGATCTCGAGCAATTTATCCGGCACCTACACCTCGGCCATGGCCGCGCGCGACGTGTATCTCCAGTCGCATCCCGACGTCAAAATTCACGTCTTCGACACGCTGAGCACGGGGCCGGAGATGCAGCTGCTCGCCGAAAAGCTCGCGGAGCTGCACGCAAAGGGCCTCCCCTTTGACGTGATCTGCGAAAAGGGGCGGGAGTATCTCGCCACCACTCGCATTTTCTTCAGCCTCAAGTCGCTGCACAATCTGGCGCAGAACGGCCGCGTCAGCAAGATCACCGCGGGCGCCATCGGCATCCTCAGCATCCAGATCCTTTCCACCGGCAGCCGCGAGGGCACGATCCAGCCCGTCGAAAAATGCCGCGGCGAGAAGAAGACCCGCGCGGCGATGCTGCAAAGTATTTTGGATACCGGCTACCGCGGCGGCAAGGTGCGCGTTCACCACGCCGAAAATCCCGAGGCCGCCGGCGCGCTCGCGATGGCGCTGCGCGAACGCTTTCCCGAGGCGGATATCGAAATTCGCCCCTGCGCAGGCCTTTGCAGCTACTATGCCGAGCGCGGCGGCATGATCGTCGGCCTCGAAACGATGTAAAACCGAATACACAGCAAAAAGCAGACGGCTTGCGCGAGCCGTCTGCTTTTCTTTATCTCTGCCGTCAGGCAGTTGGGGTGGTATCGGAGGTATTCGCGTCGGAGGCGCTGTCGCCTGCGGGGGCGCTGCCGTCATTGGGTCTTCCCTGTCCGCTGGGCGGCGTGGGGCGCTCGCCATCGGAAAAATCGGGGCGTTCGCCGCCGGGCAGTTCAGGTCTGTCGCCGCTGGGTGCCTGACCGTCCGGCATCTGGCCGTCGAAACCCTCGGGCGGTTCACCGTCCGGCTTCTGCCCACCGCCGGGGAAGCCGCCGCCCATACCGGTGGAAACCGTTCCGCTCTGCGCGGTCTCTTCGGTGGAGCTGTCGCCCGCCTTGAGGGTGTAGGCGCTGTCTGCCGTCACGTCGGCGGACGAGAAGAAGACAAAGTTCGTGCCGCACTTGGCCGTACCGCTGTACAGGGCATTGCCGTCGGCGTTTTCGATCGTAAAGTCCGCATCCGCGGCGATCAGGCTGCTCTGTGCGCTGCCCGGCGCACCGCCAAATCCCGTCGAACCGTAAATAACGCAAGGCTGCGTGGCCTCCAGGTTCATGCCCATGCCGCTGCTGCCGCCTGCGGCGAGCACCGTGCCGCCCGTGACGGTGATGGCGCCGTCGGCGTCCAGCGGCTCGTTGTCCGCCGTGTTGGCCGTCCAGACGGTGATATTGCCGCCCGTGATGGTTAGATCGCCATTGGAGTCAAAGCCGTCGCCCGTGGAGGAATAGGCGTCGATCGTGCCGCCGGAGATCGTCATCGTGAAGTCGTAGTCCGACAAATCGGGATTTGCCGCGTTGAGGCAGTCGTCCGAGGCGTTGATCGTGATGTCGCCCGAGCAGACGTTCAGCTCTGCGCCCTCAAGACCCTCGTAGCAGTTCGTGATGTCGATCGTCGGGCCGCCTGTGCCGTCCGCGCCGATGTTCAGCACCAAATCGCAGTGAATGGCGTCGTCCGCGGCATCGATCGTCAGCGTGCCGCTCTCGACGTTCAGAAACTGCTCTGCGTTGATGGCGTCGTTGACAGGCGCGTCGATATTCAGCGTCAAATCGCGGATGGTCAGCGATGCTTCGCCGTCCTCGTCCGTCGTCGCGCCGGACTTAATGCCGTTTTTGCCGTTGGCGGTGACGCTGAGCTCGCCGTCGCCGCAGAGGGTGACGACTGAGCCGTCCTTACACTTGATGACGGCGTTTTCGGCATTTTCATTTTCTGGGTAACTGTCGTCGTTATTCTGCTCGGCGTCGCTCAGGGAATTCGTCGTGCCATCCGAAACGAGGATCGTCACCTCGCTCGACTTGCCGCAGGTGATGGCGGCGGTGTCCTCGCTCGTGAGCGTCAGATCACTCAGCACCAGCGTCACGCCGGTCGTGCCCTTTTTCACCTTGATGGAGCCATCCGCACAGCTGCCGGAGACGGTGTAGGTGCCGCTCGACGTGATCGTGAGCGCCGTGCCGTCGATCTCGTAGCCCGTGTCCGTCTCGCCCGCGGCGGTCACGCCGCTGTCTGCAAAGGTAAAGGTCACATCGCTTGCCGTGTCCGCCGTACTATTGTTTATCGTACCGGCGCAGGCCGTGAGCGACAGCGCCAGCGCCGACGCGCACAGGAAAGGCAGTAGTTTTTTCATCATGATATCTCCTCAATCAATGATCTTGCATGCTCCTCTCGGGGCGGGCGCGAGCTTTTTTCGCCCTCTGCGCCCGCTCCTTTGAGGATGGGGACAGCATACCCGCTTTGCCTAAAGGTTACCTAAAGAAAACAAAGATTTTACCTTTAGGTTTCTTTTAGGTTGCGCGTTCATACTTAAACGCACAAAGGAGGTTCGACACCATGGCGATTCAATGCTGTTTTGAACGATATGAAAAGAAATACTGCCTGACCCTTTCCCAGCAGCGTTTTTTACTGGAGCGGATGACGCCTTACATGAAAAAGGACGCCTACGGCGAGTACACCATCTGCAACATTTATTATGATACCGACGACTTTCGCCTGATCCGCGCATCGCTTGAGAAGCCCGTTTATAAGGAAAAGCTGCGCGTGCGCAGCTACGGCGTGCCGCAGGAGGACGGCAAGGTCTTCGTCGAGCTCAAGAAGAAGTTCGACGGTGTCGTCTACAAGCGGCGCATCACAACGGGCATCCAGAACGTAGAGCCGTTTCTCTCCGGAGCTCTGCCGAGCGAAAACTTTGGCCAGATCGGACGCGAGATTGGCTATTTTCAGTCGTTTTATCAGACCGTGCCCAAGGTCTTCATCGGCTATGACCGGCTCGCCTTTGCGGGCATTGACGATCCGCAGCTCCGCATCACGTTCGACACGAATTTAAGGTGGCGCGACACGGACGCCGATCTCCGCCTCGGCGACCACGGCGCGCCGATCGTGCTGCCCTGCGGCGATGTGCTGATGGAAGTCAAAATCCCCGGCACGTGCCCGCTGTGGCTCAGCCACCTGCTCTCCGACGCCCAGGCGTTCCCCACGTCGTTTTCCAAATACGGCGCCTGCTACCGCAACGAGCTGTCCGCGGGCGTCCACACAACCAACTTCAAGGAGGATACCTTCTGTGCTTAACTCGATCTTAGGAAGTGAACTGACGCTCCCCTCTTTTCTCATCTGTACGGCGGTGTCGCTGCTGCTCGGCGTCGGCACGGCGCTCGTTTCCATGTACCGCTCGCGCACGACGCAGAGCTTCGCCGTCACGCTTGCGATCTTACCTGCCGTGGTGCAGCTTGTCATCATGCTGGTGAACGGCAACCTCGGCGCGGGCGTCGCCGTGGCAGGCGCATTCAGCCTCGTGCGCTTTCGCTCCGCGCCGGGCACGGCAAAGGAGATCGGCGCGCTGTTCCTTGCGATGGCCATCGGCCTTGCGACCGGCATGGGCTATGTGGGGCTCGCCGTGCTCGCGTTTGTCATCGTCTCGGCGGTGATGCTGCTGCTCACAGCTGTCAATTTTGGCGGCGCGAACGAGCACGAGCGCGTGCTCAAGATCACGATCCCCGAAAGCCTCGACTACGACGGCCTGTTTGACGATCTCTTTGAAAAGTACACCAAATCCTGCGTACTCGAGCGCGTGAAGACGAGCAACATGGGCACGCTCTACGAACTCACCTACCGCGTCATCCTGCCTGACGGCAACGCGCCCAAGGCGTTTTTAGACGATCTCCGCTGCCGCAACGGCAACCTCAACATCACCTGCGGGCGCGAGGCGGCAAAGGACGCGCTCTGAGCCATCTTGATTTTTGTCCGCGCGCTCTTTATACTACACTTACTATCAGAAATCTGAGGGGGAATCTTTTATGCGGCTGCTGATCGCAGAGGACGAGGTCGATCTCGCCGAGGCGCTGACAGTCTTTTTTGAGAAAAACCACTTTTCCGTCGACGCTGTGCACAACGGCTTTGACGCCTATGAATACGCCTCGTCGGGCGCATACGACGCCGTCATTTTAGATGTGATGATGCCCAAGATGGACGGCATCCAGGTGCTCGAAAAGCTGCGGCAGGAGGGCGTGAAAACGCCCATCATGATGCTCACGGCCAAGGGTCAGAAGAGCGACCGCATCACGGGCTTCAACGCCGGCGCAGACGACTATCTCCCCAAGCCCTTCGACCCCGACGAGCTCTTGAGCCGCGTGCGCGCCATCCTGCGCCGCAGCGAGGCCTACCAGCCGACGGTGCTCGCCTACGGCGATCTGACGCTCGACCCCGACAGCGGCAATTTGAGCTGCGGCAGCGAGTCTATCCGCCTGAGCGGGCGTGAGTTCCAAATCATGGAGCTTTTCATGCGCTCGCCGCGGCAGGTCTTTTCCGCCGACCGCATCATGGAGCGCGTGTGGGGCTGGAACAATGACTCCGAGATCAACGTCGTGTGGGTGAACATCTCGAACCTGCGCAAAAAGCTCAAGTCCATCGGCTCGCACGTCACCTTGCAGG
>CAVFND010000141.1:0-4798 GCA_963623615.1 Oscillibacter sp. ER4
GCCCGTGAACGAGCGGGCCAAGAAGGGCATCTTCCTGTCCTTCCAGAACCCCCTGGAGGTGCCCGGCGTCACCCTGAGCGCCTTTATCCGCAGCGCCCTGGAGCAAAAGACGGGCAGCCGTCTGCGCCTGTGGGACTTCAAGAAGAAGCTGGCCGAGACCATGAAGCTGCTGAACATGGACGAGAGCTACGCCGAGCGCGACCTGAACGTGGGCTTTTCCGGCGGCGAAAAGAAAAAGGCTGAAATTTTGCAGATGCTGATGCTCGAGCCCAAGCTCGCCATTCTCGATGAGACCGACTCCGGTCTCGACGTTGACGCGGTCCGCACCGTCAGCGAGGGCGTGCGCCTGTTCCGCGAGCGGACGCACGGCTCGCTTCTCATCATCACCCACTCCACCCGCATTTTAGAGGCGCTCCATGTGGACGCCGCCCATGTGATGGAGGAGGGCGTTATCGTCCGCAACGGCGGCGCCGAGCTGGTGGATGAGATCAACGAAAAGGGATTCAGCAGCCTGAAGGAAGACTGAATCGGGGGGGCTCTTGACATGGCAGATTTGAAAGAAAAAACCTATGTGGAGGACGTAGACCGCAGCGTCTACGACATTCGGGACGAGGAAAACGATGCGTACCGCATGGAGTCCGGCCTGACGCCGGAGATCGTCGAAAAGCTCTCCAAGGAGAAGGACGATCCCGTGTGGATGCAGCAGTTCCGGCTCGAATCCCTCCAGATTTACAACGAAATGAAGATCCCCAACTGGGGCCCGTCCATCGAGGGCCTCGATATGGACCATATTGCGACCTACGTCCGTCCGAACACCAAGATGCGCAATGACTGGAAGGACGTGCCGGAGGACATCAAGGAGACCTTTGAGCGCCTCGGCATCCCGCAGGCAGAGAGAAAATCCCTCGCCGGTGTGGGCGCGCAGTACGACTCCGAACTCGTCTACCACAATGTGAAAGATTCCGTGGCGGCCGAGGGTGTGGTTTATACCGACATGGAAAGCGCCATGAAGGGCGAATACGCCGACATGGTGCGCAAGTACTTCATGAAGCTTGTGACGCCCCACGACCACAAGTTCGCAGCGCTTCACGGCGCGGTGTGGTCAGGCGGCTCGTTCGTGTACGTGCCCAAGGGCGTGCACCTCTCCATCCCCCTGCAATCCTACTTTCGCCTGAACGCTAAGGGCGCCGGTCAGTTTGAGCACACGCTCATCATCGTGGATGAGGGCGCGAGCCTGCACTTCATCGAGGGCTGCTCCGCGCCAAAGTACAACGTGGCAAACCTTCACGCCGGCTGCGTGGAGCTGTACGTCAAGAAAGGGGCTAAGCTCCGCTACTCGACGATCGAAAACTGGTCGAAGAACATGTACAACCTGAACACCAAGCGCGCGCTGGTGGAAGAGGGCGGCACGATCGAATGGATCTCCGGCTCGTTCGGCTCCCATGTGGGCTGTCTGTACCCCATGAGCATTTTGAAGGGCGACAATTCCCGCATGGAGTTCACCGGCGTTACGTTCGCCGGCGCTGGACAGAACCTCGATACCGGCGCGAAGGTCGTCCATGTGGGCAAAAATACGAGCTCCTATATGAACACGCGCTCGATCAGTAAGAGCGGCGGCATCAGCACGTTCCGCTCGAGCGTCGTCGTGGAAAAGGGCGCCAAGGGCGCCAAGTCCGCCGTATCGTGCCAGTCGCTGATGCTGGACTCCGAGTCCCGTTCCGACACCATCCCCGCGATGGACATCCGCACGAAGGACGCGGCCATCGGCCACGAGGCGAAGATCGGCGCGATCAGCAACGAGGCCGTCTTTTATCTGATGAGCCGCGGCATGAGCGAAGAGGATGCGCGCGCGATGATCGTCAGCGGCTTTGCCGACAATGTCTCCAAGGAGCTGCCGGTCGAGTACGCGGTGGAAATGAACAACCTCATCCGGCTCGAGATGAAGGGCAGCATTGGCTGAAAGGAATTTGGATATGAACGATACAATTTTGATCAACCGGCTCCCGACCCGCACTTGGAATCGGCTGGGTGTGAACGAAACGGCCATCGCCTGGGGGCCGGCAGACGATTTAGGAACGAAAAAAATCACTGCCGCCGGTCAGACCGAGCGTCTTGAGATCACTGGCTCTGGCGAGCGCGGCGAGAAGACCGTGGACATCCACGCGCCCGCAGGCCAGACCGTCACAGTGTTTGAAACGCTGAGAGCGGAAAAGAGCCTGCTCATGCGCACGGCGCTCCACGTTGAAAAGGACGCAAAGGTGCGGCTCGTGCAGATTCAGAATGCAGCACAGGACTCGCTTCTTCGTCTGGAGACGAGCGGCGAGTGCGCCGAAAACGGTCAGGTAGAGCTGATCCAGGTTTTGCTGGGCCGCGGCGATGTGTACAGCGACGGCCAGTTCGAGCTGAACGGCAGCGGCGCGGGCTTCACGGCGGGCATCGGCTATCTCGGCCAGAAGCAGCAGACCGTGGACATGAACCTTGTTGTGAACCACTGGGGCCAGAAGACCACCAGCGAGATCAACGCCGCCGGTGCCTTGAAGGACGACGCGCGGAAGATATTCCGCGGGACCATCGACTTTAAAAAGGACTCTGCGGGCTCTGTCGGCAGTGAGCAGGAGACGGTTCTGATGCTGGGTGACGGCGTCGTCAACAAGACGGTGCCGCTGATCCTCTGCGCCGAGGAAAATGTCGTCGGCAACCACGGCGCGACCATTGGCGAGCTGGACGAGGACACGCTCTTCTACTTTGAAAGCCGCGGTATCTCCGCGGCAGAGGCGGAAAACATCATGGCCCGCGCCGCCATCGAGCGGCTGGCCCGCACAATCGAGGATGAGACGGCACAGGCCGCAATCCTCGCTGAGCTCGAGGAGGTGCTGTGAGATGGCGCATGCATACAGGAACGATTTTCCCCTGCTCAAGAGTCAGGACGTCACCTACCTCGACAACGCTGCGACGGCGCAGCGCCCGCAGTGCGTGCTGGACGCCGTGACGGAGTTTTATAAAAGCCAGAACGCCAACCCGCTCCGCGGTCTCTATCCTCTGAGCATCGCTGCGACGGAAGCCTATGAAAACGCGCGCGAGGCCGTTCGCGCGTTTCTGAATGCAAAAAGCAGCCGCGAGATCATCTTCACCCGAAACACCACCGAGAGCATCAATTTGGTGGCTTACAGCTACGGACTCTCCCACGTGAAGGCGGGGGACGAGGTGCTGGTTTCTATCATGGAGCACCACAGCAACCTGCTGCCCTGGCAGATGGTCTGCCGCCAGACCGGCGCGACGCTCAAGTTCATGGAATGCGAGATGGACGGCACGCTGGACTTAAATAAGGTCGAAGCCCTCATCACGCCGAAAACGAAGATCGTCGCCTGCACGCACGTCTCGAATGTGCTGGGCCGCGTGAATCCCATCCGCGAACTCGCGGCGCTGGCACACCGCGTCGGCGCGGTGATGGTCGTGGACGGCGCGCAGAGCACGCCGCACATTCCGGTGGACGTACAGGCGCTGGACGCGGACTTCTTCGCCTTCTCCGGCCACAAGGTCTACGGCCCCATGGGGATCGGCGCACTCTATGGCCGCGAAGAGCTGCTGAACGACATGCCGCCGTTCCTTACCGGCGGCGAGATGATCGAGTCCGTCACCCGCGAGGGCGCGGTCTTTGCCGAGCTCCCGCACAAGTTCGAGGCCGGTACGGTCAACGCGGCGGACGCCGCGGGCCTGCACGCGGCCATCGACTATGTCAAGAGCATCGGCTTTGCGCAGATGCACGAGCGCGAGGTCGCGCTGACCCGCCGCGCGATGGACGCGATCCGCGAGATGCCGCACGTCCACGTGCTGGGCTCGGAGAATCCCGAGGAGCACTGCGGCATCATCACCTTCATGGTGGACGGCGTTCACCCGCATGACATCAGCGAAATTCTCGCGAGCGACGGCGTCGCCATCCGCGCGGGCCATCACTGCGCGCAGCCGCTGCTGGCGTATTTGAAGCATCCGTCCACCGCGCGGGCAAGCCTCGCGTTTTACAACACGGAAGCCGAGGTCGACCGGCTGCTTGACAGCATTTCCACGCTAAGGGAGCGAATGGGTTATGGAAAATAGAAGTTTTTACAATGAAATTCTCACCGAGCACAATCTGCATCCGGAGTTCAAGCACGACCTGCCGGATGCGGATATCGTGCTCGAGGGTGTGAATCCGAGCTGCGGCGACGACATTTTCCTCAAGCTGAAGCTCGACGGCGATGTGATCGCGGACGGCGCGTTCGTCGGCGACGGCTGCGCCATCTCGCAGGCGTCGGCGGACATCATGCTCGGCATGATCGTCGGCAAGAAGAAGGATGATGCGCTGAAAATGGGCGAGCTTTTCCTGAAAATGATCCAGGGCGAGGCGTCGGAAGACGAGATCGACAGTCTGGAAGAGGCCTCGGCTCTGCGCGACATCGCCCACATGCCCGCGCGCGTCAAATGCGCGGTGCTCGGCTGGCGCACGCTCAAAGAGGCCCTGCAGGATGGCGAGCAGAAGTGACAGCGCCCGATTGCTGAACCCTTATCAAAAGAGTAGAAAAGAGGCATTTGCCGCACACGCGGCAAATGCCTCTTTTTAGGAAACCTGTTTGATTTTGCGCTTTTCTCAGAACTCCGGGCCGTTGTAGTGGTGGTAGTCGCTGCCGTCGATGAAGCGGTCGTCGCGCGAGAGCTTTTTGATCATGCGGTACGCCGCGGCGAAGAGCAGCACGACGAACGCGACGAAGATCCACGCATAGCCGTCGTACTCATAGGTCGCAATGAAGTCATATGTGCCGTG
>CAVFND010000142.1:0-4797 GCA_963623615.1 Oscillibacter sp. ER4
TTAAACTCGACAGTGCGATATGCAGTGCGCTTTTGCGAGCAAATCGGAGTTTTGCCCATCCCTATAACAAGGATTCAAGGAGGTGCCAACATGGCAGCATCTTTTATTGATAAGGCGCGCATCTTCTGCCGCGCGGGCAAGGGCGGCAATGGCGCGGTGGCGTTTCACCGCGAAAAGTATGTCTCCGCGGGCGGCCCCGACGGCGGCGACGGCGGCAACGGCGGCAACATCGTCCTCGTCGTCGACGACAACATGTCGACACTGATGGACTTCCGCTACAAGCGCAAATACATCGCCGACAACGGCATGGACGGTCAGGGCGCGCGCAAGTTCGGCAAGCAGGGCAAGGACCTCACGATCCGCGTGCCGCGCGGCACCGTCGTGCGCGACGCGGAAAGCAATGAGATCATCAAGGACATGTCCGATTCCGAGCCGTTCGTCCTCTGCCGCGGCGGCAAGGGCGGCTGGGGCAACGCGCATTTCGCGACGCCGACCCGCCAAGCGCCCCGCTTTGCCAAATCCGGCCTTGAGGGCGAGGAGCACGATGTCGTGCTTGAGCTGAAGCTGCTGGCCGACGTCGGCCTCATCGGCTTCCCGAACGTCGGCAAGTCGACGCTCCTTTCCGTCGTGTCAAAGGCGCGCCCCAAGATCGCGAACTACCACTTCACCACGCTTTACCCCAACCTCGGCGTCGTGTACGTCGACGAGGGCGTTTCGTTCGTCATGGCTGACATCCCCGGCATCATCGAGGGCGCGGCCGAGGGCGCGGGTCTCGGCCACGACTTTCTGCGCCACATTGACCGCTGCCGCCTGCTCGTCCACGTCGTCGACGTGTCCGGCAGCGAGGGCCGCGATCCGGTCGAGGACTTCGACGCCATCAACGCAGAGCTCTCGCAGTACTCCCCCGACCTCGCCGCCCGCCCGCAGATCGTCGTCGCCAACAAGACCGACATCATGGAGGACGAAAGCCTTCTTGAAAAGCTGCGCGCGCATGTCGAGCCGCTTGGCTATCCCCTCTTTGCCCTGTCCGCCGCGTCGCACACCGGCACGCGCGAACTCGTGCTCAAGATTGCCGAAAAGCTCTCCACGCTCCCGCCCGTCACGGTCTACGAGCCTGAGTACGTCCCCAAGCCCGTGAACATCGACGCGAGCGAGCCGCTCAAGATCACCGTCGAGGACAACACCTACATTGTCGAGGGCAAGTGGCTTGAGAGACTTATGAGCAACGTCAACTTCGGCGACTACGAGAGCCGGATGTTCTTCGACAAGATGCTGCGCGAAAACGGCGTTTTCCAGCAGCTTGAGGACCTTGGCATCAAGGATGGCGACATCGTCAGCATGTACGAACTCGAATTCGAATATCAGCACTAATTTCTTTTGGGAGATGATCTCATGTCCATCAGCCTGTGCGAGGACTGCGTCTATTACAGCTACGATGAAGAGTCCGACAGCTACTACTGCGACGAACAGCTCGATGAGGACGAGATGGCGTCGTTCCTGCGCGGCAAGCTGACCGCCTGTCCGTTCTACCATCCGGGGCAAAGCGACTACTACCTCGCGGGAAAGCAATAAAAATTGCAAAAAGGAGCACGCTCATGCGTGCTCCTTTTTCTATCAATTCCGATCAAAACGTGATGCGCATCTGGTGCCAGACGACACCGCCGTGCACAGACTTGTCCGTCACGCCCTCGTCGACAAAGCCGAACTTCGCGTAGTAGTCGACAAGCCGCTGTTTGCAGGTCAGGACAGCGCCCTTTCTCCCCTGCTTTCTCGCATCCTCGACGGCGCAGCGGAGCAGCTCGCCCGCATAGCCGTTTTTCTGATACTCCGGCAGGGTGTTCAGTCCGAAGAGCATCTGCCATGCGCCATTTTCGTCGTGCATAGACGCTTTTTCGTACATTTCGTCGGTCAGGTCGGGCTGGTCCGTCACAAAACCGTCGAGAAACGCGATAAGCTTGTCGCCCTCAAACATCAGCCAGAAGTGGTCGCCGTAATATTTGATTCGCTCGGCGAATTCCTCTTTTGTCGCCGCCTCGGCCGTGGGAAAGCATTCGGCTTCCACCGCCGCGACCGCGTCCAGATCGTTCATTGCTGCTGTTCTGATCTCCATTGTTCTGTCCTCCATAATCAGTCTCATTTCTCGCGGCTGAGCTCGCGCATGTAGCCCGCCGTGATGATACCGGTGGGCAGCGCAACGATGGCGATGCCCATAAACGACGACGTCATGCTCACGATGCGTCCGATCTCGCTCGTCGGATAGATGTCGCCATAGCCGACGGTCGTCAGCGTGACGACCGCCCAGTAGATGGCGTCGAAAAACGTGTCAAAGCTGTCGGGCTCCACCTGAAACATGATGAGCGCCGACAGCGCAATATACCCGCCCGCCAGCACGCACACTGCCGCAAGCGCGCGCTTCTCGCGCTTGATGACGTTCAAAATAAGTTCAAAGCTGTGCGAGTAGCGCAGAAATTTGAGCGCCTTGAGTGCTTTGTTGAGCCGGAACAGTCGAAACAGCTTGAACCCCGACGACAGCACCGTCAGCGACGGCAGGATGGACAGCAGGTCCACAATGCCGAAAAAGCTGAACGGATAGCGAAGCAACGCCCACTTTCTGCTCTTTTCGTACTTCAAATCCGCCGTCCACCAGCGCAGCAGATAGTCCACGATGAACACCGCGACTGTCGCGCGGTCGAGCCAGACAAACAGCGCATTCGTCTCCTTAAAGCACAGCGGCACGATGCTCGCCGCGATACACACGAGCATGAAGCGGTCGTAAATGAGACTGTCGCGGTCGTCCTTGTCCGCGACCTCGATGACTTCGTAAATTTTTCTTCGCAAACTCATGCCGTCACTCCCTTGCGCCGGGCAGGAAACGCTGCTCGACCTCTTCCGCGCTCATCTGCCCGCCAGAGAGCTCCGTGAGCGCGGCGGAAAAGTCCGCCACCTTCTGCACAGGCAGAAGAAATGTGAGCGTCACGGCTGCGCCGTAGTCGCTCGACTCGATCTTACCCTCGTGCCCCTCGATCAGCAGCTTCACGCGCTCGAACATCGGGTACGGGCATTCGAGCCGCAGCACGGAAAACGGCTGCATCCGCGCCTTGCCCGCATTGTCGAGCGCGTCCTTCGCCGCCTTGGCATAGGCGCGCGTCAGCCCGCCCGCGCCGAGCAGAATCCCGCCGAAGTAGCGCGTCACGATACACACCACGTTTTCGACATTTTCGCGCTGGAAAACGTTCAGCATCGGCTGCCCCGCCGTGCCCTGCGGCTCGCCGTCGTCGCCGTAGCGGACGGTGCCGTCGTGCAGGACAAAGCACCAGCAGTTGTGGCGCGCGTCGTAGTATTTCTTTTTCATCTCGTCGATGCGTGCGCGGGCCTCGGCCTCCGTCTCCACCAGAAAGACGTGGCTGATGAAGCGCGAGCGTTTTTCCTCAAACTCGCTCTCCGCGTTTGCGTATGGGACAAGGTACTCGGTCATGGTTTCAACGTTCCTTTCAGCGGGATTCTTCCCACGCTCGCAGGAGAAGGCGCTTTGTTTCGAGCATCATTTCTCCCAGTCCTCTTTCGGCTCCTGATAGCCCTCGATGTAGTCCTTGACCTGACCGATGACGCGCGGCACGCAGGTGGCTACGATGTCGATGGCCTCGCCGTATTCGACGGATTCGACCTTTGCCTCGCGGTAGAGTATGTCGAGCAGCCCGCCCTTGTCGTAGGGCAGGTGGATCGTCACGCGGCGCGTGCCCTTGTCGAGCAGCTTGTCGATACGCGCGAGCAGGTCATCGATGCCCTCGCCGGTCTTGGCGCTGATGTCGACGCTGTCCTCCCCGTGCGGGCGGATATCACCGAAATAGAGGTCGGACTTGTTGTAAACGCGCAGACACGGAATCTGCTGCGCGCCGAGCTCTTCGATGAGCTCGTCCACGATCTGCGCCTGCTCGAGCCAGTGCGGGTCGGAAATGTCGATGACATGCAGCAGCAGGTCCGCATATTCGAGCTCTTCGAGCGTCGCCTTGAACGCCTCGACGAGCTGGTGCGGGAGTTTTCGGATGAAGCCGACCGTGTCGGAGATGACAACGTCCAGCGTGTCGGACACCGTGAGAAGCCGCGTCGTCGTGTCCAGCGTGTCGAACAGGCGGTTATTCGCGGGAATGCCCGCGCCGGTCAGCGCGTTTAAAAGCGTCGACTTGCCCGCGTTCGTGTAGCCGACGATGGCGACGACGGGAATTTCATTCTTGCTGCGGCGGTCGCGCTGCGTCGCGCGCACGCGGCGCACCTCTTCAAGGTCCGCCTTCAGCTTATCGATCTTTCTGTGGATGTGGCGGCGGTCGGTCTCGAGCTGGGTTTCGCCCGGGCCCTTCGAGCCGATGGGACCCTTGCCCGACGTGCCCGCCTGACGCTCCAGATGCGTCCACATACCGATCAGGCGCGGCAGCAGGTACTGATACTGCGCAAGCTCGACCTGAAGCCGGCCCTCCTTCGTCTTTGCCCGCTGGGCGAAGATATCGAGGATCAGTCCGCTGCGGTCGAGCACCTGCACGCCGAATTCTTCGCTTAAAACACGCATCTGCGAGGGCGAGAGGTCATTGTCGAAGATGACCATCGTCGCCTCCTGCGACTTGACGAGCTCGCGGATTTCGTCCACCTTACCCTCGCCGATGAACGTGTGCGGGTTCGGCGACGGCAGCGTTTGTAAAACCACGCCGACGCTGACGCCGCCCGCCGTTTCGACGAGTGCGCCGAGCTCTTCAAGGCTCTCCTCGTCAGCATTCTCTTTTCGATCGAGCCGCGGCGATGAAAGGC